>JBDNIM010000127.1:0-6357 GCA_041688295.1 Bacteroidia bacterium | reverse complement strand
TTCCTATTGCATAATGCAGGACTAACTTATATAGTAACAGCTTCAATATATGTTGCCCCCAATTGATTCTCAATTAATTTAACTGCTCCTGAATTTAAAAAGGTGTGCATAAAAGCATAATGAGTTAAAAGAACTGAATCTTGTAGCTCTTGATTATCTTCCAAATTAATAATGTTAAATCCTGCCGAAATACATTCTTTGCGAGAAATATGTCTAGAATTAGTTTTCTGCTTATTGTGGTCTGAAAATATCTTTATAATATTATCAACTTTATTTGGGTCTTGATTACACATATTATACTATATAATATCAGTCTCTTTAGGATATTTTCTGCTGATAGATAAATAGCTTTTTTGACAATTCTTAAAGTTAATATTTTTATTTTTTATGCGTTAAAAATTATTTTTTCAATCTTTAAATCGCACTTTTTTTGAAGGGCTTCTAATTTTATTATTTAACAAAGTACATATTAATTGCGTCTTTGTTTTTAATTGCCACTTTGCCTCTATACTCAAAGTCAAAATCATCTTTTGATAGTAAATAAGTACTTTCACTTATATTTATTTTTCCAGGCTCGCTTGTGTTTTCAAGTCTTGCAGCTGTGTTTACTGTATCTCCCCAAATGTCATAGGCATATTTTTACCCCCACAATTCCAGCCACTACCATGCCTGTATGTATGCCAACTCTTATATTAAAAATAGAGTTTAAAGTAATATATTCTAAAATTTCTTTCGCTGCATTTATCGTGTTTACAGCATGTTTTTCATTTTTAGAAGGCATTCCGCAAACTGCAAGATAGGCATCTCCAATGGTTTTAATTTTTTCTAACCCATTTCTTTCAATGATATAATCAAACGCTGTGAAAATCTTGTGAATTTCTGCTACCAAATCCCCAGGTGACATTTGCTGACTGATACCCGTAAAGTTAACAAAATCGGTAAATATTACTGTAACATTATCAAATTGTTTGGCTTCTGCACTGCCTTTTTCTTTTAATTCTTCTGCCACATTAGCTGGCAAAATATTTAACAACAGCTCATCACTCCGTTTCTTTTCTTTCTTTAAAATTTTACTTTGTTTTATTGCTAAAACTAAAAAAAACAAAACTCCCAAAAGCCCTATCAGAATAGAATTTATTATGTTTCTTTGCAATTTTATTTCTTCATTAGATTGTATTTCTTTTTTGTCTTGTTCCGCTTTTAATAATGCTTCTTTATTTTCAAATTCATATTTTAATTGTGTTTGCAAAAACTTTCGGTTGCTCAATTGACTGTCAAAACTATCTTTATATGTAATATAAGTATTATGATTTATAAATGCATTTTTCCAATTGCCTAGTGCGCTATCAATTTTTGATGCAATTAAATAAGATTCAAATAAGGTTTCTGAATATCCAGATTCATTATTGAAGTAAGACTGGCCAATTAAAATATCCTTCTTTGCAACTTCATATTCTTTTAAATGAAAATTAATTTTAGCTTTTCCAATATAACATTTTGAAATCAAGCTTTTTTTCCCAGCTAACTCGCTAATTTGTAATGCCTTGCTATAAGCTATTAGCACTTTTTTATATTCTTTCTTTTTTAAATATATACCAGCAATCTCACATTTTGTAATGGCAATACTTCCAATATTACCCAATTCTATCCTTAATTTAAGAGACTCTTCATAACTTTTCATGGCCTCATCATATTCCCCAATTGCAACATAATTTCCACCATAGTTATTGTATATATAACTTAAATCTTCTTTATCTTTTATTTCTTTGTATAATACGAGTGTCTTTTCATAATTGTTGTTTGCTTCTAAATAATTTCCTTGTATTGAATAAATAGCACCAATGCTTTGATAAGAAAATGCGATACCTTTTTTGTTATGTATTTCTTCATAAAGTTTAAAACTTAAATGACAATATTTCAAACTTTCAGAAAAACTACTTTTAGATTGGTAATACACACCTAACGTATTAATCGCTTTTGCCTCACCAGATTTGTATTTGAGTTTTTTTGCTAACAAAATGGTTTTTTCAATAATATCTTTAGTTTGCTCAATATTATTTGACATGATGCTTTGCCAACTTATTGCGTTTAAAAGATTAACTTTGAATGAATCTTCTTTACTATTTTTTAATTCATTTAGAAGGGAATCTAACTTTTCGCCCTTGGCAGAAGAACTAAAACTATAAAGAAAACATAAAAATAGAAAACCTCTGTTTTCACTTCCACCAACAAAAATTACGCTTATTTTTTGAAAAACAGCATCTGTACAAAACCCGAATGCAACATTTTGAGCTGAACTTGGCAAACTATTAATAACTTTAAGTAAAGCCACTTTTTCTGTACTTCCTCCCAAAGTACCATTCATGTTATTAATTTTATACCGTTTAAATAATGCATAATATGTGTTGTAATTTATGGATAGAGTTATATTTTGAGCATTTGAATTTAATTCGAAAACAGTGGGGCAAAAAGAACTTGAACTACCTCCATTTCTTAGGCAGACAATATTGCTTTCCTCTTGAAACTTTGTTTTTGCACCCATCACCATTAAGCTAATTTTACTGAAAGTAGGATTCATGTAAAAAATTTAAAGTTTACATAAAATTTTGAAGAAGTCATACTATTTATTAAGTTTAACAATAACGCCTTGCTTACTTGGCCGCCATGGGTTGTATTTTCTGAAACAGCTTGGCATGTTTGTGTTAAAGATGTAAATTCTGACTCGGAAACAAGAACCGCAGAAGAATAAGTAATAGAATTGTGGATGTTTTTATTAACATGACTAGTCTTTATGAAAGAAAAGAAAAATATTCTAATAAACAGATAAATTATAAATGTATGAATAGTTTTTTATTATTTAATTTAGCGTGAAGATATAGATTATTATTTAATAAAAATGATAAAAATTTAAAGATTTTAAAAATCAAGTTTTGATTGATTTCCTATTGGGTTAAAATTCATGACATTTATTTATATTGTAAGGCCAACCTCTTTTGTAAAAGAAAAAATATTTCATTAATGCTTTAAGCCCTATTTGTATATTAGCAAAATATATAATAAAATTATTTACAGTGATTTTTTGACAAACACGCCTAAATCCATAAAAGATATGAATAAATAATTAAATAAAATACAAGAAGCTAAGAATAGAAATAGTAAAACCTAATAATTAGTCTAATTTTCTAGCGATTGAAGTTTCTTCAAAAATCTCTAAATTATCGCCAACTTGCAAGTCTTGGTAGTTTTTAACTTGCAATCCACATTCAAAACCTTTAAGAACATCTTTTACATCATCTTTAAATCGTTTTAAATTATCAATAGAACCTTGGTGAACAACAACCCCATCTCTGATAACTCTTACTTTAGAATTACGAGTTACCTTGCCGTCAGTAACCATACAACCAGCAATTGTTCCAACTTTTGTAATTTTGAAAACATCTCTCACTTCAACATTACCAATAATAGTTTCTTTAATTTCTGGACTTAACATACCTTCAATTGCAGATTTTATTTCATCAATTGCTTGATAGATAATAGAATAATGTCTAATATCAATTTGTTCATGTTCGGCTAGTTTCTTAGCGCCAGAAGATGGTCTAACTTGGAAACCTACAACTATTGCATCTGAAGCAGAAGCCAATAAAATATCGCTTTCCGTTATTTGTCCAACGCCTCTATGAATAATTTTAACTTGAACTTCTTCGTTAGATAAGTTCAATAACGAATCGCTCAATGCCTCAACAGAACCGTTAACATCACCTTTAATAATTAAGTTTAATTCTTTAAAGTTTCCAACCGCTAACCTTCTTCCTATTTCATCAAGCGTAATATGTTTAGTCGTTCTAATGCCTTGTTCTCTCATCAACTGTTCGCGTTTGTTTGCCAAATCTTTGGCCTCATCTTCCGAATTTAAAACGAACAAAGGATCGCCAGCAGATGGCGATTCAGAGAAACCTAACATACTGACAGGCGTTGCCGGTCCAGCAAACTCCACTTTTTGATTACGCTCATTAAACAACGCTTTTACTTTTGCATATTTGGAACCTGCAACTAAATGGTCGCCAACTTTTAATGTTCCAGTTTGAATTAAAATACTGGCAACAATACCTCTTCCTTTATCTAATCTGGCTTCAATCACTGTCCCTTTAGCATTTCTTTGAGGGTCCGCTTGTAGGTTTAAAAATTCGGCTTCTAACAATACCTTTTCAAGTAATTTGTCAATATTAATTCCTTTTTTAGCAGAAATTTCTTGAGATTGGAATTTTCCACCCCACTCCTCCACCAAAATATTCATTGCGGAAAGCTCTTCCCTAATTTTTTCAGGATTTGCTCCTTCTTTATCTATTTTATTGATAGCAAAAACCATTGGAACACCAGCGGCTTGCGCATGGCTAATAGCTTCTCTGGTTTGTGGCATTAAACTGTCATCTGCCGCCACCATAATAATTGCAATATCGGTAACTTTAGCACCCCTTGCTCTCATCGCTGTAAAAGCTTCGTGACCAGGAGTATCCAAAAAAGTAATTTTTTGGTTATTGGATAAAGTAACCTCATAAGCGCCAATATGTTGGGTAATTCCACCAGCTTCACCCGCAATAACATTCGCTTTTCTGATATAATCCAACAACGAAGTTTTACCATGGTCAACATGGCCCATAACCGTAACAATTGGTGGACGGGAAATCAAGTTTTCAGGATTGTCTTGTTCCTCATCAAATTGAATGGTTTCCTCTGCATCCACAAAATCTATTTCAAAACCAAATTCTCCAGCAACCAAACTAATGGTTTCTGCATCCAATCTTTGATTAATTGAAACCATGATACCCAATCTAAAACAAGAAGAAATTACTTGAGTTACAGGCACATCCATCAATTTAGATAAATCATTGGCGGTTAAAAATTCTGTAACTTTTAATATTTGATCCTCAAGATGTTGTCTTTCTTTTTCGTCAGAACGGGCTTGATAATGGACATCTCTTTTTTGTTTTTTAAATTTAGATTTATTGGTTTTTCCTCTACCAAAATTATCTATTTTACTTAAAGTTTTCTTTAATTTATCCTGAACCTCTTTTTGAGAAACCTCTTTCTTTGGCTCTGGTTTGGTAAAAGTATTGGGACGATTAACTTTAATTTCCTGTTGTATATTTACTTTTTGACCAACAGATTTTCTTTTTCTTTTTTCGCCTAATTGTCGCTCTGCGGGTTGATATTTTTTAATTTCTGGCTCTGGTTTAATGGTTATTTTCCCCATTATGGTTAAACCATCAAGCTTCTCTAATTTTGCTTTTACAAGCTCTCTTTCCTCTTCAATTGGCTCCTCTATGACAGGATTTTCTTCTTGTTTAGGCAATGGTGTTTCAACTATTACCTTAACAGGAGCAACTGGTTTTGCTTCAATTGGCGCCTCTTTTTTCTTCTTCCCTCTGTCTAAATCTATTTTCCCTTTCACGGTTAAAACGTGAGGGGTATTCGCTGGTTTTTCCACCTTTGTTTTTTCAACAACTGGCTCAGGTTTCAGCTCAGGTTCTTGCAATTTTTCAACAATCACTATTTTTTCTTCAACTATAACAGGCGCTTGCGGAACAACAGGTTCTTCAGGAACAACTACAACTGGTGGTTTTTCTATTTCTTGCGGAATGATGGCCTCTGTGGTTAAATTTCTTATTAAAACCTCAGGCTCTGGCTCTTGTTCAACAACTAAATCATCATGTTTTTTCTTCAATGTTTCCTCGTCTGCCTTAACAATTTCCTCTTTGGTTTTAAGTTTGCTAGGTTTTAGTTTAACAGATTCTTGCGACTCTATCTTGGCTTCTTTGTCAGAAGAGTAAATACCAGAAATGTAAGCATACATCTCCTCTGTAAGTTTTGTTGTAGGCTTGTTGTCTATATCAAAACCTTTTTTTTGCAAGCTTTCAATAATTGCTATTGCACTTACATTAAATTCCTTAACTACCTTTACTAATCTAATTTCTACCATTCAAATGTTGTTTTTTAGCATAAAATACGCTAAAGTGCAAAGGTAGTTGTTTTAATGATTTTTTGCAAATAATTTTTATTCAAAAGAGCATTGATTGCAATGCCTTCGCAATATCATTAAATTTTTAAACTAAAACATAGAATGGCTTTTTATTATTTTTGAAATATTTTAAGCATTATTTTATGCGGTATTCATTGCTAAGTGGCTGCAAATCGTTTTTAAAATTTAAAATTGGATGCCAAAAAACACATAACTCACAAAATGGATATTATAAAACAACAACATTTCTTTAAATTATTTAACATTTAGCTATCTTTGTGCAATGATTTTTAACGATTCTGAAACTTTTGCTCAAGAAAAAGACCTAAATGACAGTCTTT
>JBDNIM010000126.1:0-6568 GCA_041688295.1 Bacteroidia bacterium | reverse complement strand
GCAGTGTTGGCTGCTCCAAAATCTTTTCTTGGAATACTCAATTTAGCAACATATTTTAAACTTTGGTCTAACGCACTATAACCACTTATTTTTGCAATAGCACCAGTCCATAATGGCAATTTCATGCTGTCTAACATAACTTTTCCATCTAAAATATTTAAATTGAAGTTTAAGTTTTTGAGGCTTAAGTTTTTCAATCTATCAATTTTTAATTTTTCGGCTATCATGTTTAAAATTGGCATGTTTTTTATTGCAGCATCGGCAATTCCCAATTGAATTAAACCAGTAACAGTGGGATAATTGACACTCAAATCAGGGTTGTAATTATTTTTTAAATCGACTTTTGCATTAAAGAGCCCTTCAGTGAATTTTGCAATTGGCGCAAAGGCTTTTACCATATTAAAATGATTGAAGGTTTCTATAATATCCAACGATTCAATTTTTAAATCCATTTTGCTAAACGGAAATTTTGGATTTGCAGAATTGTATAACCCATTCATGCCGATGTGACCGCCCAGAAGATTTAAATCTACTTGTTCCAAATAAAGTTCTTGGTTTTTAAGAATAATACCACCTTTTAAATCTGTAATGTTCAAATTGTCATATACCAAATGGTCTATGCTCGAATTTAATTTAAAGTCTATGTTTTTTGGCACTTCAAATGCGGATAAATTTAAAGTGTCACTTGCTTTTGGGTCTTTCACAACTTCGTCTTCTGACAAAAACTCATTGGCATTAAAATAATTGGATTTGAATGTAAAATCGCCTGCCAACATTTCGTCTTTTAGCATATATTCAAAAAGGTTGTTTAATTTCCCATTTATTGCCAAATCGCTCATGCCTACTTTTCCTTCAAATGTCTTTACATCAATGTATTTTGGGTTTACAAACATATCTGCATTAAATTGTGTGCCTTGAGCTAATATTTCAGGGTCTTGGTATTTGAAATTTGTGGCTTGAAAATTACCAGAAGCATTAAATTTATCAAAATCTTGCTTTTCAATAGCATCAATATTACCATCAAAAACAATGTCGCTTTTTATTTTCCCGGAAATAATAGTTGTTTTTTCCAAAGGAATAAAAGACCTAAATTCATCTAAATTTACAGTTCCTTTAACACCGCCTTTTATGTATGGATTCACTTCCAAGTTTTTTGCAATTACATTCGCACTAATTGCCTCGCCAGCTATGTTTGCATTGAATTTAGAAAGATTAACAACCATGCTGTTTGGGTAGCCATCGGCATTGTCTACCGCAAGGTTTACAAAAATATTGTTAAGCGACTTAGGCAAATCAGGATATTGAAAAAAACCATTGTCTATCATTAGTTTTAGACCATAGCTCGGCATTTTGTCATCGGTCATTTTGCCTTTCATAAAGCCATTAAGAACTAGTTTTCCGCTAGCTTTAGCTTTGTCGAAATCTTTAGTAAATACTCCAGGTACAAGCGATAGAATGGTTTTAAAATCTGTTTTTTTAGTATTAAACACCACATCAAAATCCATGTCGTTTTCGTTCATATCCACAAAGCCTTCGCCTCCAATATTCAACTGGTTTAAGAAAATATCATTGTCTTTAAAAGTAAATTTCATGTTTTTCATATCCATGTCGATATTCGCCTTTATATCGGTTTTCACTTTATAAATATAATTGATGCCACCATAACCCATTGTGAATTTCTCGGCTTCAGTTTTTGTCTTTAAAATAAAATTGTCTTGTGTGAAATCGCCACTCAATTCATGGTTGAAATTTTGCAGATATGCAAAGAAAGTTAAAGACTGATCGTCATAAACCAAACGGCCGTTGTTTATTTCTAATTTTTTAAGTGCAATGTTAAATAGCGTTTCCGAAGTATCTGTATTTGTAGAATCGGGAATAGAAATATCCCAATTGGCCTTGCCGCTTTTCAATACCTTGATGTTTATAAAAGGTTGGTCTAAAAATAGTTTGTTTATTTGCTTTTTGTCACTATTTATAACCGACATAATGTCTAAAACAACACCAAGTTTGGGTAAATGAACAAGGGTATCGCCAGCAAAACTGTCTTTACCCAAAATACTTAGTTTCTCTATGCTTAGGTGCAAATTGGGAAAACTACGGATTAATGAAAGTCCCACATTTTTTTCATCAAAATTAAAAGAGGCATTTAATGTTTTGTTCGTTTCGGTTTTTATGGCATTAATAATTTTGCCTTTTAAAAAAAAAGGCGCAACAACTAAACCAACCAAAAAAAAAAGGATAGTAAAGAAACTGATTTTTAAGAATTTTTTCATGAATGTTTAGTATAAGGCAATAATCATGCAAAAGTAATTAGAAAATTGAAATGTAGCGATAATATTATTTTTTCAAAAAAAATGTTGCTCTAAATTTCCTCAAATAGTTAATATTTACCTCTATTTCTGAATACCCTTATATTTATAGCATAAAAAAAAGCCTTTTGCGTTTACAAAAGGCTTTTTTAAAATATTTTACTTATTATTTATTTTTTAATTTCAACAATCTCTAATTCAAAAATTAATGTTTGAAAAGGCTCAATACTCATTTCTCCAGTGTATGGATTTTGATTGCCTGCTTCGCCATAAGCCAAGTTATAAGGAATGATAACTTCTGCTTTTGAACCAACTTCCATTAAGCTTAACGCTTCTAAAAATCCTGGGATTGCGCCACCGTTCAAAGCAGTTTTTAATGGCGCACGACCGGTGCTGCTGTCAAAAACTTTTCCATCAATGTATTTTCCAGTGTAGTTAACCAAAACAGTGTCTGTTAATGATGGTTTAACACCAGTTCCTTTTGAAAGTTCTTTGATGTAAGCACCCAATGGTGTTTTTGTGTAGCCTTTGTCTTTGTTTTTCTTAACAAATTCTTCGCCTTTTGATTTGTTTCGCCAAAACGAACTTTGTTCAAATAGGCCATTGCAACTTTGTTTTCAACATCTTTGGAAATTAACAAATTGCTATCGCCATTTTTCATAACATCTTCGACACATGCTCTAAAAATATCCCAATTTAATTCTTTAATTTTAAAATTATTTAAAATTCTTCCGGTGTTTGCACCAAAAACATAAGCAAAAGAATCTCTTTCTGTTTTTAAGCTAATTTTTTTACTCGACCCACTTCCGCAAGAAGCTAATAAAATAGCTGTGCATGCAATAATTAATATTTTTTTCATTTTTTTATAAACGCTTGCAAAAATAGTTTTTTTTATTTCAATTTTAAATTAATTTTTTTCTAAATCCATCATTACTTTTTTGATGAAGGCTATCAATTCTTCTCCACCCAGTTTTTTTTCTGCTGAAGTAATAAAAATGTCTGGCAAAAACTCCCATGATTCTAGCAGTGTAGCTTTGAAATTCTCTATGTTTTTCGCCAATTCAGTTGGTTTCATTTTGTCGCTTTTTGTAAAAACAATACAAAATGGAATATGACATTCGCCCAACCATTCTAAAAATTCTAAATCTATTTTTTGAGGTTCCAAGCGGCTATCTATCAAAACAAACACACAATATAGGTTGTCTCTTTCCAAAATATATTCTTGAATTAATATCCCAAATTTTTCTCTTGATGTTTTTGATATTTTTGCATAACCATAGCCTGGCAAATCGACTAAAAACCATTGTCCATCAACCTGAAATCTGACAATATGTTGTGTTTTGCCTGGTTTGGAAGATGTTTTTGCTAAATCTTTATGGTTGCAAACCATGTTAATTAACGAACTTTTGCCAACATTACTTCTGCCTATAAAAGCAAATTCGCATTGGTCGGGTTGGGGTAAACTTTCTATTGAGGGATAGGAACCTTTAAATTCTACTTTCATTTTTTTATCTTAATTTTATAATTTGTATCTTTGCCACAAAATTTTTACAAAAATATAACAATTATTCCATTGACAACAATAAAACCCATACAATCTTCCAATCAATCTAAAAAAGAACAAATAGAGGCAATGTTCGATAGCATTTCTAAAAGATATGATTTCTTAAATCATTTTTTGTCTTTGGGAATTGACAAAGGATGGCGCAAAAAAGCCGTAAACTTCCTAAAAGATGACCGACCTAAAATAATTTTAGACATGGCAACAGGAACAGCCGACTTGGCCATAGAAGCTTTGCGACTAAATCCAGACAAAATTATTGGCATTGATTTGAGCGAGGGAATGTTGAGTGTGGGAAGAAAAAAAATTAGTGAAAAAAAGCTAGACGATAAAATTGAACTTTTGAAAGGCGATAGTGAAAAAATATTGTTTGCTGACAATTATTTTGATGCTTGCACGGTTGGTTTTGGTGTCAGAAATTTCGAAAATTTAGAACAAGGGTTAAGTGAAATATACAGAGTTTTGAAACCCAGTGCCAAAATAGTTGTATTAGAATTTAGCAAACCCAAAAAATTTCCTGTTAAAAATTTATACAACTTTTATTTTAATGCAATTTTGCCACTTTGGGGCCGTTTTATAAGTAAAGACAATTCTGCTTATACTTATTTGCCCGAATCAGTAAAACATTTTCCTGATGGCAACGATTTTATTGAGAAACTGAACATAATTGGCTTTAAAAACATACAACAAAAAACACTTACTCTTGGAATATGCAGCATTTACATAGGTGTAAAATAATCTTAATAATTGTTTTTTTAATAATTTCTAATAAGGCGATTTCGCAAGGTTTGGAACACAGACCCCTATATGACTTAACAAAGTTTCACTTTGGCGTTTCTTTTGTGCCTGCATTTGCAAAAGCAAAAGTTGTTTTAGCATCTAATTTTTATCAAAAAGACTCAGTCAGAAACATAAAAACCACAGGTTTTGCTAGTTTTTGTTTTGGCGGTATCGTTGATTATAGATTGAATAAATTTTCAACTTTGCGATTTTTGCCGCAAATTGAGTTTTCTCAACGAAACTTTAATTATGTTTTCAACGATAGATCAGAAATTGCAAAACGCGAATCGGTGAGCCTGAATAGTATTTTATTGTATAAATATCATGGTGTCCGTCATAAAAACTGGCGTGCCTATGTTATTGGTGGCATAAGATATTCTTATGATTTTCAGAGCGATGAAAATGCGATTAGGAGTCCAAACCGACCTTTGGTAGCTTTCAAATCCAATAGTTTATATTATGAATATGGATTTGGTGTCGATAATTTTGGTCTTTGGTCTTTAATTTCTACAGAATTTAAAATGAGCAATAGTATAACCAATATGATTAGCTCCGATCCTTATATTTATTCAAGTTCTATTGATAGAATACAATCTAGACTTTTTCAAATTTCATTCCATTTTCATAATTGAAGTTTAATTTATTACATAAAGAAAAAAATTCTAAAGCACGGGCTGCCACTTTAGAAACGGGGCATGGGGTTATTGAAACGCCTATATTTATGCCCGTTGGAACCATTGGCTCTGTTAAGGCCATTAATCAAGAGCAGCTTAAAAATGACATAAATGCTCAAATAATATTGGGAAACACCTATCATTTATATTTAAGACCGGGCACAGATGTTTTGGAAGAAGCAGGCGGCTTGCACAAATTCATCAATTGGAACCGTCCAATTTTAACAGATAGTGGCGGCTATCAAGTGTATTCTTTGGCAGAAAAAAGAAAACTAACCGAAGAGGGTGCAAAATTTCAATCTCATATTGATGGCAGTAAACATTTGTTTACACCAGAAAGTGTGATGGATGTGCAAAGAAAAATAGGTGCAGATATTATTATGGCATTTGATGAATGTCCGCCTTACCCAAGCACTTATGAATACGCAAAAAAAAGTATGCATTTAACGCACCGCTGGTTGGATAGATGTATCACTCGTTTTTCGGAAACAAAGCCTTTGTATGGACACGAGCAAGCATTGTTCCCAATTTTACAAGGCAGTTCCTTCAAAGATTTAAGAAAAGAGAGCGCTGAGTTTATAGCTTCTAAAGACTGTTTTGGCAATGCCATTGGGGGTTTAAGCGTTGGCGAGCCGCATGAAATAATGTATGAATTAACAGCTCTGGTTTGTGATATTTTGCCACAAGAAAAGCCCCGATATTTAATGGGAGTGGGCACCCCAGCCAATATTTTGGAGTGCATCGCTTTGGGAGTAGATATGTTTGATTGTGTGATGCCAACCAGAAATGGACGAAACGGTATGATATTTACCCAAGAAGGCACAATTAATATTAAAAACAAAAAATGGGAAAAGGATTTTTCGCCTGTTGATGATGAATTATTGCCCAATTATTCTAAAGCGTATTTAAGACATTTGTTTATGGCTGGCGAAATGTTAGGCCCTCAATTGGCTAGTTTACACAACTTAAGTTTTTATCTTTGGCTTGTAAAAAACGCAAGGAAACAAATACTAAATGATACTTTTTTTGATTGGAAAAATAAAATGGTACAAAAATTGTCGCTAAGAAGATAACAATAACTCCAAGTGCTTAAAAAATTCGATTGGTATATTATTAAAAAATTTTTAACAACCTTTGTTGTAACATTGGGTTTGTTTATTATTATCATCATCGTTTTTGATATATCTGAGAAACTAGATGATTTTATAAAAAAAAATGCACCAATAGAAAAAATAATTTTTGAT
>JBDNIM010000125.1:0-2173 GCA_041688295.1 Bacteroidia bacterium | reverse complement strand
TTTCTACTAAAGCTATTGTAATCTTTTTCAATTATTTTTATCTCCAATGGGGATTTTATTTTTAGTCGTGCCTCTATTTCGTTCAACCATGTAGATTTAGCACCTAAAAATACGGCCCTATCAAGCATTGCATCCGGAAAACTATTAAAATAGTTTGAAATTACAATATTGCCTTTATTGTTTGACATGCTGTCCTCAAAATGATATGCAATGGGAATTAATCTATTTCCATGTATTTTTTTTGCAGAATCTATTAGTAAATGTGCATCGGGACAATAGCCACACCATGCGCCAGTGCCTTCTTCAATTAAAATGTTTCTTTCAATATTTGAGTTGTTCAGATTTCTTAAAACTATTTTTTCGGAAATGTTATCCATAGAATTGCTGTCAATCATGCCATTGGGTGCATCTACCCAAAATTTAACATTGTTTAGGCTGCCAGCAACACCAGAAGTCCATGATAAAGGATGTGTGAAACTTACATTGCCTATTCCATTTGGTGCTAAATTAAGCGAAGATATCTCGTGTTGAAAGGTGTCGCCATTATTAATAGAGTAATTTATTCTAGCAGATTTTAACTCCCTTTTACCATTGTTTTTTATTATTCCAGAAAAGTTTACTATAGAATTGACAGGATAAATTTTATTTAAGTTTAATTTCAATAACTCTATATCATCCTCAAGCTGTTTTCCTTTTTTAAATTCATAAACAATGAAATTTTGAGTGTTAAATGAAAATTGAACTGGCAAATTAGAAAAAGAGTCGTTTAATAAATATTTGAATCGATTGTTTCTGCAGCCAATTCCTCCCTTAACTTTATTGTTGCCATAAGGAGTATATATTATATCAAAATCTCCTTTTTGTCCTTCGTAAAGCACAATTGAAAAGGCATACACACTGCTGTTTTTTGTTGGATTAATGAAACTATCGCTCGCTAATGAAAGCCCGAAATATTGGATAGTATGTGTCCTGAAAGGTGCCACACCAGATGTGTATGTAAAAATTTTCACTCCCAATCCTGCATTGGGTGCAGGGAATTGCTGAAGTTTAAAATCTTGATAGAATGCACAAATACTATTTTTGGGTAATGAAGTGGAATCAAAAGTGCTTTGGTTTGAAGAAGTGTCAAAGGTTATAAACCCATTCTCAGATATTTTATAATGCTTTACAACTTCATCCAAAAAATAAAAATCAAAAGGAATCTTTTGTGTATTAGAGAATTTATTATTTGTAAAATTCTCTAATAAAGCATTCGTTCCTTCGGAATATACTCTGTCTAAGAAAAAATCTTTTTGTATTTTTCCAGAGTTTCTAACAGCATAATAATTTTGAGATGCTAAGTTATTGAAAAAACATAATATGGATAAAAAAAATATTCTTGACATAGTTAAGCACAATATTACAAAATATTTAAAACATAAAAAAACTTAAAAATTTTAAACCTTCATTCTTTTTTTCCAGTAAATAAAAATTATTATGGAATAAAAACCTAAAAATAAAGACAGAAATGCATAATAATACAAATTATTTGTAAAATAAATGAATGAATAAGCAAGGTTTGCAACAATCCAATAGACCCATGAAGAAATTTCTTTTTTAATTTCTAAAAAAGTTGCCACAATGCAAACCAAAGCTAGAAAAATATCATAACTATTAAATTCAGAATAATTATAGTGTATGAAAATTTGATTAATGCCCCTAAAAACCAGAACAACACTAAAAATAAGATAAACATGTGTTGTTAATGAAATTTTGTTTTGGGGCAAATGTGTGCTTTTTTCTTTTCCCCAAACAATAAAACCCATAATTCCTTGAAGAACATAAACAATATTTAGAAAAAAGCTGCCATAGAAATTTTTAATATAAAAAATGTAAGCCATCAAAATTGATGCTGCAATTCCAAAAAGCCAAGCCATTCTATTCAGATTTGAAATTAAATAAAGATATACAAAAGTCAACAAAACCGAGACTATTTCAATGGTTAGCATCATTTGCAAATATGGTATTTATATTTTATTATTTGTTCCTTTTTTAGTTCTCTTTAATAGTCAATAAAAAATAATGCATTTTTTTGAAACAAAATTTGTAAATATCAAATCATTACTTATTTTTGCACTCCCAATTACGAGGGGGCTTAGCTCAGCTGGTTCAGAGCATCTGCCTTACAAGCAGA
>JBDNIM010000124.1:0-4530 GCA_041688295.1 Bacteroidia bacterium | reverse complement strand
TTAGATGTTATAATGTAAGTTTAACCCATGAAGACACTTGCCATAAATTGAAATGTAAAAGTGTTAACAATGCACAACTTGCTTTGCAACCACCAAGTGCTAAAAAACTAAGAAAAGAAGGTGTTCAATGTTTGGGTAATTCTCAAACTACCTACGGTATTACATTTGTATTAGAAGACACCAAGCCTAGTTGCTCTCGCACATGGGCAGAAATAAATTTTGATACCGCACTTAATAAAAATGGTTGGGTAAATATGGTAGGACCTAATCTTGGAGGAGGTGCTGTAATTGTTGGTGGATTACCATTGGGTCCTGTTCCTTATTTAGGATATGGATTAATGGGGCCTGCGCCAAATAGATTTTCTAAAGTATTTACAGTAAATGATATTAAAGACACTATCACGGGATACATCAATGTTGGGTTAATCATAGGCACAGGAATTTATAAAAACAACCTCGCCAACGGAATTAACGCAAGTACTTATGGTTATCCAAAAGAATGCATCGATACCATTTATTATCATAAATTTGCAAGGTTTCCTATTTTAGACAATAATTTTAGAATTATTAAACCAAAAGAGGCCACACCTTTTACAAAAATGTGTAGAAAAGACACGCTTTGTGTAACAACCAACGCATCGAACAGATCTTACATGTCAGATGTTGCTGAAGCACTTTGGACATAAGAGGCACCAAATGCGGGCAAATTTTTTAATACATATTATAGATTGTCTGTGTTAGAAACTTATGAAAGATTCAAGCCAGTTGCAGGTAATCCACTTATTTTAGAGGATTACTTAACCGTAGAAAGAGAATCTTTATTTGCGAATGTGCGCATCCAGATTTATAAAAAGACTATTAAAGTGGCCACTATTACAAAATGGCACACAGAGGCAGATATTACGCCTGTTTTTAAAATTATTCAAACTATTTTAGAAGCCAACAATATTGATGTTTATGATTTAAGCCCTGCCCAGTTGAGCGAATTAATTTGGAATGGTCAAGGTCAATTTGGCAAACCATATACTGGATCTAAAGGTTGTTTGGATACAACAGGATTTGGCAGATTTATAAGATTCTATAAAGTAGCGGATGAAAAAATATCCACCCATTATAGAGACACTTCTTTAATGCCAATTGACACCATTAAAGGTGCAGATGATTCTTTATACAATGCTTATTGTTTTGTGCCTCAATATTCAGGATACTATCAAGCTAATTTTGCTTTAAGAAGTATTGCCCCAGAAAATTGTACAAAAAGTGACAAATCTGCAAAAGCGGTGATTGTTGGATATTATGCTGTGTTAAATTATAGTGACACAATTATTTGCCATGGCACACCAATTACGGCTACACCAGAATTTAGATATTTTAACCCAGATCCAAGGACAGACTTCACTGTTTGTTATGTAACAGGCTCTAACTTGCTTAATTGCACAGATTATTGGAGAAATAGAGTTGGCTTAGCAGGCAATGTAGGAATGGAGGTTGTAACAAGATGGGATTTAAACAAAGACGATGATGATATTGCCAATCCAACAACTATCTTTGGCGGTTTTCCTTATTCTCAAAGTGGAACAGGCAGTCCTTCCATAAAATTAGGTGGAATTGCTAATGGCATATATTACAACGAAGAAAAAGGGTATAAATATGTTATCAGAACGGCATCAGGCGATAGCACGGGCTGTAGAGATACAATTCCTCAAAACATCTATGTTACTGCGGTGAAAGCTAAATTTAATATCGATTTAAAAAGACCTGCATGTGATGGTATTCTTGAGTTTTTTGATTCATCTATATTAGAAGATCCTTGTGTAGCTGCCTTGGGCAGACCATGCGACAAAATTGTAGAGTGGATAATCAATTGGGGCGACAATTCTCCTAGCGAAACCAATAGGTTTGTTAATAATTTGCCTCCTAATATTGCCCATAATTTTACCAAAAATGGAACTTTCATGATAAGATACACTGTAAAAACAGAGTTGGGTTGTATCAGTCGTGATTCAATTGAAATCTATATTCCAGGGCCTGTGCCAATGTTTGATACAACAATTGTTACTAAATATTGTGTAGGTGATATTGTAAAATTCAAAAACTTAAGTGAGCATACAAGAAGAGACAGTAGTTTATGGATATGGGAATTTGGCGATGGAAAAGTAAGTAGCCAAAGCGATACGATAACAACGGCTAACGAAATTGTAACTCACAGATATGCTGCACCAGGTATTTATAATGTAGTATTAAATCAATATTACAAGTTAAAAATAGGCAACACTTTTATAACTTGTTCTGCTTTTTATCCAGACACAACTTTTGGGCAAACGCCATTCAAAATAGAGGTCTTTGCTTATGATACCACAAAGCTTATTGGCCCAATAGAGGTTTGTATTGGCGACTCTGTAAATTTGAGAGGCTCGGTTATTCCTACAGGTCGTTACAACAACTACAAATGGAATTTTGGAAGGGCAGCTAATGACAGTACTTTAACAAGCTATACAGATACAACATTGTTCTACACCGTGCGTGGCAGATACACCATTAAGTTTAAAGGGGATATTAACACAGCCAATAGCAACAATAAAATTTGCCCAGGCCAAGATAGTATTATTCTAATTGTCGGTAATGTTATTGCAGATTTCAATATCGATAGCACAAGAAAACCATTGTTCTGTTTTGAGAATGCTTCAACAAACAATAACAACACAGATAATAAATGGTCGTTCTATGTAAAAGAGTCTAACATTCAAAACCCGAATGCTGCAAGACCAAAACCAAAAGTGTTTATTCCAGATGGCAACACATCGGACTACAACACCGCTAAAATCTGTGAAGATTATAGAGATTCATTGGGTTCATATTGGATATGTTTATCTGTAAGAAATGACTTTGGATGTTTTGATACTATTTGTAAAAAAATAGTTAATAATTTCCAATCGACCATTCAACCGCCAAATGTATTTACACCAAATGGTGATGGACAATTCAACGATTTATATGACATTGCAATTAAAGGACACGATAAATATGACTTAAGAATCTATGACCGTTGGGGTGTTATGGTGTTTGAATCTACTGATTCAAACAATGATTGGAACGGCAAGGTAAAAAACACAGGCGCTGCTTGTACATCAGGTGTTTACTATTACTTGTTAAAATACAGATTCCAAGGAAAAGACAACGATGAGCAACCGATTAATGGTGTTATCCATTTAATTAGATAAGAAATTTTTAAAAATAACTTTTATAAAAAGGCTGCCAATTTTGGCAGCCTTTTTTTTTTGCAAAAAATTGTTTTTTATTTGATTGACAAAAATTTGTATTTTTGAAGTCATAAAAAATTAAAAATGAAACACATTCAAAAACTTGTCCTATTTATTCTATTAATAAGTGTTCAGTTTTCTTGCAGCCGTTTGGGCAATCAAATAAAAATTGTTTACACCAATTTTGGAGCAGAAGTGGGCGTTGCCCAAAATCTTGTTTTTAGATTCAGTGATAAATTTTTAGCGAAAAAGTTTACAAACGATATTTTGGAAAAAAGAAATCCTATAGTTTTTGAACCCAATATTGAAGGCTCATTCATGTGGACAAGCGAAAATGAATTGAGGTTTACACCCAGCAAATCTCTTGTGCCATGCGCTAATTACACAGCGAAAATTAATCCTAAAGCAAAAAAAGAGTTTGATTTGTCTAAAGGTGTTTCTAGCGAAGTTATAAAATTTCATACCCCGTTTTTAAAATTGTCTGATATTAAAGCCATTTGGGGTTTAAATCCAGAAACGGGAGGTGCACAAATAAAACTAAATTCTAAGTTTAATTATGAAATTGCCCCCAAAGATTTAATCAATAATTTGGCTGTTAAAGTGAATGGACAGTCAGCTAATTTAAGTTTAAGCGAGCAATCCAATAATAAATCGATTGCCATAATTATTAAAGACCAAAAAGCACAAGACAAGGCTTACAATATTAAATTTGAAGTAAAGAAAGGATTGGGAACAACAGAAAGCAGTTACAAAACAACAGAGGTTTTTAAAGAAGAAATAGTTTTGAGTTCGCCTTATGTTTTGTCTATTGTTGAGGTAAGCAATAATTTTGAAAACCAAAGAGGTGTTATTGATATTAAATGTTCGCAAGAATTGGATATTAAAACTTTGGCAAATGCCTATTCATTAGACCCTAAAGTGGAAACAAAAGTTACTCGCACAGAAAATGGGTTTCAGATTGAAGGCGATTTTGAAGAACAATTGGCCTATAATTTCACTGTCAATGAGAGTGTTCGTGGAGTATTGGGTGCTCAGTTAAAAGAAAAATATTCAAGCAGTTTAATGTTTGGAAAAATGCCGCCTTCAATTTCGTTTGCTAATAAAAGAGCGCAATACATTAGTAACAAAGGTAGCCAAAACATAGGTTTGAACATTGTAAACATTAAGGAAGTAACACTGAAGGTTACCAAAATATTTCAAAACAATATTTTGATGTATTTGAACAATAATCGCAGCGTATATTATGATTATGATGAAGATTATGAAAATG
>JBDNIM010000123.1:0-2470 GCA_041688295.1 Bacteroidia bacterium | reverse complement strand
ATTGGCGCACCAGATACATTTGCTTTATCAATTTTAGACGATGACCTTCCTGTTTACAATATTTCAAGAATTACAACTTTCAAATTGCCTAATAATATCGTTGACAGCATTGGTGTTAGATGTGGCGTTAGAGGTGTTGTTTATGGTTCGAATTTAGCAACATCAGGAGCAATTCAGTTTACAGTGATTGACCCAACAGGCGGCATTCAAGTTTCAAGTGCTAACAACAGAAATTATACAGTATCGGAAGGTGATAGTGTTTTAGTTTTTGGCACAGTTGCACAAATAAACGGAATGGCAAAACTAACATTGGTTGATTCTATTAGAAAAATTGCTAGTGGAAGAGTTTTGAAAACGCCAACTGTTATTAATTTATTAAATGAAAGCATAGAGTCTCAATTTGTTAAATTTAACTTGGTGAAATTATCAAACCCTGCCTTATGGCCAACTGCCCCAATGGCAGCAAACACACAATTGAAATTGAAAATTTTAACACAATCTGATTCTTTTGATATGTTGATAGATAGCGAAACCGACATAGATGGAAAAGCTGCTCCAGCCGGATTTTTTAATATATCAGCTATTGGTGGTCAAGATGATATAATTTCTCCTTTCAATGAAAATTACTACTTAGCACCAAGAAAGTTTACGGATATTCAAACAGTTAATGTGCCAGTATTTAGTTTTACAGCCAAAACTTCTATTGGAAAAGAAAATAGAGATAGTAGTGAGGGAACGGAATTGCAATGCGCTAATTTAACCTCTAGTCAACAAATTGCAATTGTTATTAAAGGTGGAACTGCCGCAAGAAATGTGGATTATCAATCTAATATTTCAAGATTATTTATTTTAAACCAAGCTAAACCTACAATTACTATAAAATATAAAATGGTTGATGATGCAATTGCAGATAAAGATGAAACAATTATTATTGCAATTAGGTCTAACCAATGGGGCACTTTAATTGGCGCAGATAGTTTGCATACTATTACAATTATTGATGACGAAACAACAAACATCAAAAATATTGAATTGGCAAATAAAACCACAGTTTATCCAAATCCATCTAAAGGCAATGCCATTGTGCGCTCTGAAACCAATATTAATAAAATAGAAGTTTTTGATATTACAGGCAAATTGATTAACACTTTTTTAAATGAAAATACGAACGAAGTTGTTTTAAAATCGGAAACATTTGAGAATGGCACTTATGTTTTAAAAATATACACTGAGCAAGGTATTGTAGCCAAGAATTTGATTATTGTTAATTAATGCCTCACTTTGTTTCAGATAAATACACTTCTTTTTTTAAGGAACTAGCGCCTAATAATAGTAAAGATTGGTTCGACATAAATAGAGAAAGGTATTTAAAAGACATCAAAAAACCTTTTGAAGAGATTGTTAATGCAGTTTTAGAACCGTTGCAAAAAACAGGTGAAATCCCTTTAGAAATGCAGGTAAAAGAGTGTATTTTTAGAATAAACAAGGACATTAGATTTAGCAAAGACAAGCAACCGTATAAACTACATTGTTCTGCTGCCATTAGCAAAGAAGGCAAGAAAGATTTTATTCATCCGGCTTTGTATTTTGAGATAGGACCAGAGTTTTTGGGTGTTTATTCCGGAATATACAATCCAGAAAAGGAACATGTTGAGAAAATAAGGGTTTATTTATCGCAACATTATTCAGACTTTATTTCAATTATCAGTAAGAAGAAATTTATCGAAACATTTGGAGAGGTGCGGGGCGCAAAAAATAAAATTGCACCTAAAGATTTAAAACCTTTTGTTGTGGATTCTCCATATATTTTAAATAAACAATTTTATATAGTTCATCAAGCGGCAATTGAAATGTTTGAAAAAACAGATGTTAGCAGTTACATACTAGATAAGTTTAAAATAGCAAAGGATTTCAATGCTTTTCTATCGAAATCTTTATAGTTTTTATCAATAAATTAGGGTTCAGATTTTATTTAGCTTTATTCTTATCAATTAATTGGTTATTTTTGCAGCTAAAGATAAATGCTGCAAGATATTCACATACAAAATTTTAGATGCTTTGAGGATTTCAAAGCCGAGGGTTTTGAACGAATAAACCTGATTGGAGGAAAAAACAATAGCGGAAAAAGTTGTTTGTTGGAGGGGATATTGTGTTTGAATAAGGGATTTTCTTTAAATAATATTGCAGAAGTTCGCAATACAATACCAGAAAAGCTCTTAAATTCAAATGCTTCTAATTATGTCATTAAAATTGAATACAAGAATGAATTAAGTAAGTCAATTAAATCAGAAAGCATATTTAAAGAAAATAATAATTCTGCTGATAGTTCAGTTAAATGGGTGAAAGAATTAAATGAATCAAATCTTCAAATTAATTTTATCAATCAAAAAAAACAAGTGCCTGATTTCAATTTATTAAGTGAATTCGATAAATTTGATGAAGAATTATTAAAAGGAAGACTTATTGATAT
>JBDNIM010000008.1:0-2815 GCA_041688295.1 Bacteroidia bacterium | reverse complement strand
TTGATTTAAAAGGATTGCCACCGTGGACATTAATTTACAAAGATAATTTCAACAATAAAGACACCGTATTCAATATATTACAAACACCATATTACATTTTAAAAACACCTGATACAAGCGTTATTTACAAACCTGTTTCATTAACAAGCTATGGATGTAATGGCACAGTAAAAGATTCTACTAGAATTTCTGTTACAAAAGGTGCATTGGGTTCAGTTTGCGATAGTTCATTGAGGTTTCATTCTACATTTGGAACAACATCGGGGAACCATATTGCTTATGATTTAAAATTATTTAATGATACTAACTTATATGTAGTTGGAAATACTTTTAATTCATCAACAAATTCAAATGATGCTTATATTAATAAATATAATGATAATGGAAAACTAAAATGGTCAAAAAGATTTGGAAATGGATATGAATTGATATTTTTTACATTAGATATTGACCAAAACGAAAATATTTATATTCCAAGTTCATCATTCAAGAATGGTTCATCATCCGATAAAATGATGGGGATTACAAAAATAGATAAATTTGGAAATATAAAATGGGAGAAAATTTTTAATGGAAATAGTAATGAATATATGAGAAATGTAATTGTTTCTAAATTTGACACTAAATACCTATATTGTGTTGGCCCTGCTGTAAGCAATTCTTATGGAGGAGAAGATATAGTATTAATTAAATTAGACACAGCTGGCAATACAATTTGGACAAGAATGTTTGGTTCTAGCATTACCGAAAGACCTGAAGCAATTACAGAAGATGAGTTTGGAAATATATTCATAGGTGGCTATACAGCAGGTTCGAATGTATCAAGAATATTATTAAAAGTTTCAAGTTCAGGCAATTTGCTTTTCTCTAACTATTATGCCGCTTCTGGAGAAAAGTCTTATACTTTTTCATTAACAAATTATAAAAAACATATTTATTCAAGTGGTTATTCTGAAGTTTCTAACAGAGAACTATGTGTAGTAAAATACAATTTAAATGGGCAATTAATTTGGGCTAAAAAATATTCAGCAAATTCAACTAATCTAAATATCTCTACAAGTAATATTCTAGCCCATGACAATAAACTTTATGTTTCATGGAGTATAAACAAATCAAGTATTGATGGATATGTTATGATAATTGACACGAATGGCAATGTTCTAACCTATAATTCTATTGGCAATTCAGGAGAGGATATGATTAATGGTATTTCAATTTCTTCGGACAACTCAGTTTATTATTCTGGACACAAAAACTCTAGCAACAAACAAGCAGTTGTTGGTAAAACTAATTGCAAGTTGAAAAATATTTGCCAAACTTTAATAAATAATATCAATGTTTCAAACTTAAACTCAAACTTAACTAATTTTCCACTTAATTCCGGAACGTTTAACAATTTGACTTCAAATTCTTATAATAATATTTCTAATAATCCAGTATTAAAATTTGAATGTAAATCAAATGTCAATATTGTAAAAAAGCAATGTAAACTAAATGCAGACTTTTCTTTTAAAGCTTCATGTTATGGTGATACATCAACTTTCATTGGCTCTGCTTTTGATAGCAATGCATATTCAATTTCCAATTGGTTTTGGAATTTTGGAGACAATACAAGTTTGAGCGGAAATAATAAAGTAGGCAAGGTATATTTTAACAAAGGTGTTTTTCAGGTTAAAATGATAGTTACATCGGCTTTTAATAATCAAACCTGCGCAGACACAATTGTTAAAATGATTGTAATAAACGACTCAATGAAGATATTGTCAATGCCAGCAGATTTAGATATTTGTAAAGGTGACAGTGTGCAAATTTCAGCTCCTGATATTATTTGTGGTTCAAAACCATACAAATATGAATGGTTGCCAAATATTGGAATTGACAACAATACTTTGCCTTTTCCATATTTTAGTCCCAAACAAAATACTACTTATACCCTGACCATCAAAGATTTATATGGCAATAAAGTGAAGGACAGTTTAAAGGTAAATGTAAAACAAAATTGTTGTAAAAGCATTGCCCGTATTTCTAAAGACAAAGAAAATATTTGTAACGGTGACTCTGTTCAATTCATCAATTCATCAACTTATGATGCCTCTTCTTATTTCTTTCAATGGAAATTTAGTGGTGCAAATTTGAGTGTTTACAATGGATCTAATCCGCCAAAAGTAGTTTTTAATGGCAATTCGGGAACTGTAGAATTATTTTTATCTGATTTATGTTCAAATGACACGCTGAAACAAACTTATTTTATTTTTCCAAAACCCATAGTAAATGCAGGCAATGATTTAAAAATTTGCGGATTAGATACAGTACAATTAGGCGATATTGCTTTAGGAAGAAGTCAATATTCTTGGATACCAACATTGGGTTTAAGCAATCCATTAATTTCAAATCCAGAACTCATTATTAACAAAAATGAAACTTATTATTTAAAAGTAATAGATGAATACAGTTGTTCAAATTCAGATTCTGTAAAAATTACTATGTATGAAAAACCTCCACTAATTGAACCTAGAGATACTCTAATTTGTCCAAATGATTCTGTATTTATAAGCTGTAAATCGACAGGAACATATCTTTGGGATAATGGAAATACCAATCAAAGTATTTGGGTAAATAAAACGAGAACTGTCATTCTAGAATTTAAAGGATTTTGCATTTATAGAGACACAATTTTGATAGGCAATAGAGTTTTGCCCGCAGTTAATTTAGGAAAAGATACAGCCTTTTGCAAAAACTCCAGCATCGTTATGCGTTCAAACATAATAAACGGGCACAGTTTTTTATGGAATACTGGCTATATTGGCTCAGAAAT
>JBDNIM010000122.1:0-2102 GCA_041688295.1 Bacteroidia bacterium | reverse complement strand
ACCTTTTGCTTTAGCAGATTCTACGGCTTTTATAATATTTTTCGAATTTCCGCTTGTGCTAATCGCTAACAATACATCATTTCTTTGTCCAATACCATCAATAAATCTAGAAAACACATACTCATATCCATAATCATTTCCCACACAAGACATGTGGCTAACATCGCTTATTGCAATGGCTGGCAAAGCTTTTCTGTCATTTCTGTATCTGCCAGTTAGCTCCTCTGCAAAGTGCATGGCATCGCACAAACTGCCACCGTTTCCACAACTAATAATTTTGCCACCATTGATAATAGATTTAACCATTATTTCTCCTGCTTTTTGAATTAACAAAAAGTTGTTTTCATCGCTAAGAAAAGTTTCTAATATTTGTTTTGCTTCCTCAAAATGGGTTTTTATTCCTTGCATTGTTATTTGTTTTTTGTCTTAAATTCTTTAACCCCAGCTTCCAAAAATTTCAAAAACTCTTCTGTGTCAAATTGTTTGCCATTTATTTCTGTGCCAACTGGTTTATGTAACAATTCTTCTTTTGTGTCCAAAAGGCAATACAAAGGTTGAGAAGATGATCCAAAATAACATATCTGAATTTCAGCATTTTTTTTGCCAAGTGTTTTTATTGTTTGGCCGCTAAATTTTCCTATAAATGATTCGTTGTCTTTCAATTTAATGGTTTTGTCATCAACATATAAAGAGGCTATTATATATTCGGTTTTTAGAATATTTAAAATTCTTGGGTCGCCCCAAACAAGTTCTTCCATTTTTCTACAATTAACGCAACCATGTCCAGTAAAATCTACAAATAATGGTTTTTTAAGTTCCTTTGAGCATTTAACCGCTTCGTCATAATCATAATATGCACTAAGTCCATGAGGAACATGTAATTTATCTGTATAACTTGGTTTCGAACACAAATTCCCAGTTATTCCTTGCGATTCTCGTATTGAACGATTGAGGTCAAAATCTTGCGAACTCATTGGGGGCAAATAACCAGCCAATGCTTTTAATGGCGCGCCCCATAATCCTGGTATTAAATACATAACAAATGATAAGGTGAGGATAGCAAACATTAATCTTGGAACTTTTAAAAATGGCAAATCGCTGTCGTGAGAAAATTTTATTTTCCCCAATAAATAAATACCCATCAACCCAAAAATGATAATCCAAAGGCTTAAATAAACTTCTCTGTCTAATATTCGCAAATGATAAGTTTGGTCTACTATGCTTAAAAACTTAAGTGCCAAAGCCAATTCTATAAATCCAAAAACAACTTTTACGGAATTTAACCAACCGCCACTTTTTGGTAAGCTTTTTAATAAATGTGGAAAAATAGCAAATAATGTAAAAGGCAATGCAAATGCCAATCCAAAACCCAACATAGCTATTATAGGCCTAATTGCGCTGCTGCCTTTTGCACTTTCAACAATGACGGTGCCAACAATCGGGCCTGTGCATGAGAAAGAAACGATTGCAAGGGTTAAAGCCATGAAGAATACACCATAAAAACCGCCTTTGTCTGCTTCTCTATCCACTTTGTTTGATAGCCAAGACGGCAGCATAATTTCAAATGCGCCAAAAAATGAAAAAGCAAATACAATGAAAACCACAAAAAATATCATATTTGGCACCCAATGCGTAGATAAGAAATTACTCGCATCTGCTCCCAATAAACTTGAAACAATTGTACCCAATAAAACATATATCGCTATAATAGATATGCCAAAAAACAAACCATTAATAACGGTTTTTTTCTTGCTTTTGTCGTCTTTCATGAAAAAAGAAATTGTCATAGGTATCATTGGGAAAACGCATGGAGTTAACAATGCTGCCAACCCAGATAAAAATGCTATAATAAACAAACTCCAGTTGCCTTCCTCTGTTTTATTAGTTTTTTCTCCTTTAAATGTTTTATTTAAACATGTGCCATTGTCGCCTTGTTTTTTGTAACCTTGGTTATTGTTATTTTCAATTGTAGGCTTTTCAATAATACTGGTATCAATTGCGTTGTTTATATTAAGCGTATCTATGTTTATAATACTTGGAACTATAAGTTCTGATTTTTCATCACATTTTATTGGCATACCAGTTGCCGTTAAAGTGCTTTT
>JBDNIM010000121.1:0-4317 GCA_041688295.1 Bacteroidia bacterium | reverse complement strand
GGTATTCATTTCCATAAAATAGAAATTTCTATATTTATCTACCAAAAACTCAACCGTTCCTACACCTTCGTAGTTAATACACTGTGCTGCTTTTTTAGCCGCCTCTCCCATTTGTTTTCTAAGCTCATCAGTCATAAAAGGAGAAGGACATTCCTCAATTAATTTTTGATGTCTTCGTTGAATACTGCAATCTCTTTCACTCAAATGACAAACTTTACCATATTGATCACCTGCTATTTGAATTTCGATATGGCGAGGTTCTTCAATATATTTTTCCATGTAGATACCATCGTTTCCGAAGGCCGCAGCAGCTTCTGTTTTGGCAGAATCCCAAGCTTTTTCAAACTCCTCATCTTTCCATATCACACGCATTCCTCTACCACCACCGCCAGCTGTTGCTTTAATAATAACGGGATAGCCTATGGTTGCAGCTAGTTTAATACCATCCTTAGCAGAATCCACCAAGCCATCGCTACCAGGAATGGTAGGCACGCCTGCCTTTTTCATGCTATCTTTTGCATTACTTTTGTCGCCCATTCCATTAATTTGCTCGGCTGTCGCACCGATAAATTTAATGCCATGGTCTTTGCAAACCTGACTAAATTTAGCATTTTCACTTAAAAATCCGTATCCTGGATGAATAGCATCTGCATTGGTAATTTCTGCCGCAGCAATAATATTAGGAATAACCAAATAAGATTGGTTGCTTGGCGGTGGACCAATACAAACCGCTTCGTCTGCAAATCGAACATGAAGACTTTCTTTGTCGGCTGTGCTATAAACAGCGACAGTTTTAATGCCCATTTCTTTGCAAGTACGGATAATTCTTAATGCAATTTCGCCTCTATTGGCAATTAAAATTTTCTTAAACATAAGTAATGTTTTGTTTTAATAATTAAAAAAAGTAAAGCAAAAAACTAGTTAGGCTCAACCAAGAATAATGGTTGGTCGTACTCAACAGGAGAAGAATTGTCAACCAATACTTTCACAATTTTGCCGCTAATTTCGGATTCAATTTCGTTGAACAATTTCATAGCTTCGATAATGCAAACTGCTTTACCTGGCTTAATTTCATCGCCAACATTAACAAACATAGGCTTATCTGGGGAAGAAGATCGATAAAAAGTGCCAATCATTGGCGATTTTATAGTGATAAGATTGCTGGCTTCTTCAACTGGCGCAGCGCTAATTGCACCCTCGGCAACCGCAACAGGCAAACTTGCAACAGTAGCTGGAGCGGCAGGCATTGCAGTGTTAAAATATTGCGGAGCTGCAAAAACTTGCTGTGCTGGCTTTCTGATTACCAATTTAAAATCTTTCTTTTCAATTTCTACTTCACCAACATTTTTTTGAGATGAAACAAATTTGATTAAATTTTCTATTTCTTTAATATCCATAATTATTTATTTATATTGTTGTTTTTTAATTTTTTTTAGCTGTTGTAAGCCCATTTAATATAAATGCTGCCCCAAGTAAAACCACCACCAAAAGTAGTAAGTATTAAATTATCTCCTTTTTTGAAAAGCTTTTCAAAATCCCAAAACAACAAAGGTAAAGTTCCGCTTGTTGTATTGCCATACTTTTCAATATTCATCAACACTTTTTCTGATGGTAAATTCATTTTTTCGGCCGTGTAATCAATAATTCTTTTATTAGCTTGGTGTGCTAACAGATAGGTTACATCTTCAGGTTTCAGATTGTTTCTTTTCATTATCTGAGTTGCAACATCGGCCATATTAGTGGTTGCATATTTGAACACTGTTTTGCCTTCTTGATACACATAGTGTTCTCTTGCATCAATGGTTTCGTGCGATGCTGGTTTTAAAGAACCGCCTGCTTTTTGATGTAAAAATTCTCTTCCACTTCCATCAGATTTCAAAATAGAATCTATAATTCCATATCCTTCTGTATTTGGCTCTAGCAAAACAGCACCACCACCATCTCCGAAAATAATACAAGTATTTCTATCTGTGTAATCAATAATAGCGCTCATTTTATCAAAACCTCAAACAACAACTTTTTTGTGTTTACCCGATTCAATAAATTTAGCACCCGTTTCTAAAGCATATAAAAAGCCACTGCAAGCAGCGGACAAATCAAAACCCCAAGCGTTTTTTGCGCCCAATTTAACGCAAGCAATGTTTGCACAAGATGGAAAAATCAAATCACTTGTGATAGTGCCCACAATTAACAAATTAATTTCTTCAGCCGTAATGCCTCTTTTTCTCAATAATTCATTAACGGCTTCAACAACCATGTCGGAAGTAGCTTTGCCTTCTTCCTTTAAAATTCGTCTTTCTTTGATCCCTGTTCTGCTTGTAATCCATTCATCGTTGGTATCCACCAATTTTTCCAGATCTTGATTGGTCAATTTAGTTTCTGGAACAAAACCACCAATAGCAGTTATAGCAGCATAAATTTTAGTCATTTTTTATAAATTGAAAATATTTAGGGGTGCAAATTAATAAATAAGTAATGAAAAAAATACTAAAAAGATTTTTTTATTTTTTCAACCAACTTGGTATTTACAACATCAAAAGCCATTTTGAACATCTCGACAAAGGTGGCCTCCTTAGAAATGCCATGACCGATAATAACGGCTTCATTAACTCCCAAGATTGGGGTTCCACCATAGTTTTTGAAATTAAACTTATCAAGAAACTCATTATTTACGCCTTGTTTAGCGAAAGTATAATAAAACTCCTCACAAAGTTTTAAAACGATATTTCCTGTAAATCCATCGCAAACAATCACATCTGCTTTGTTATTGAACAAATCTCTACCTTCAAGATTACCAACGAAATTAATCCTATCATTTGATTCTAATTGTGGGAAAGTTGCTTGGTTAAGAATGTTTCCTTTTTCTTTTTCGTGTCCAATGCTTAACAAACCAACTTTAGGATTTTCAATACCATAAACATTTTGAGCGTAAAGAGAACCCAAAATAGCAAATTGATTGAGTACTTCAGGTTTACAATCTGCATTGGCTCCAACATCTAATAGAACGCCAAAACCACCTTCTAATTTAGGCAGAATCGAAGTTATAGTAGGCCGTTGAACGCCTTCAATAGCTTTGACAGAAAACAATGCACCAACCAACATTGCGCCAGTATTTCCAGCACCAATTAAAGCATCAATACTTTTATCAGCTAAATGTTTGTAAGCAATGTTAATACTTGAACCTTTTTTATGAGAAATTGCTTTAGTTGGGTGCTCTCCCATTTCAATAACTTCAGGAGCATCAATAATTTCAAAAGAATTATTGGGCACACCGAGCTCTATCAAACAATTAATTATTTTTTCTTTTTGTCCGAACAATACGGGGATAATCTCAGGATACCTTAATCTAGATGCTATGCATCCTTTAACGGCTTCGAGAGGGGCAAAATCACCACCCATTGCATCTATACCAATGCGCATCTTTTGCAATTATTTAGTCGTTACGACCTTTCATCACCTTAACACCTCGGTACATTCCGGTTTCTAAATTAACACGGTGATACAAAGACATGTCGCCTGTTGTTGGATCTGCAATGTATTGTTGAGCATCCAAATTATGGTGAGTTCTTCTTTTATCTCTCCTGGTGCGCGATATTTTTCGTTTAGGATTTGGCATAATTTATATATATTTTTATTTACTTGGTCTTATTCTTTTTCTAGGTCTAGGTCTGTGTCTCTGTCAGGGTCTATTGCTTGTTGGGAATCAAAATCAAACAGCATTGTTATTTTACTTGTAACAGCGGCATCGCATTCTTTCCCGACTAAATCACAAGTTTTTTTTATTGGCAACATTAAATGAATATATTCATATAAATATTGTGCGACATTAATTTTATAGGCCGACTCTAAAATATAAACAATATTATCATCATCGTCCATTGCTTTATCCGTCACTTTAACTATTAAAGATTGCTTTCCTTTAATAGGCAATGACAAATCACTCAAACAACGGTCGCATTCTGTTTCTACTATTCCATCAAAATCAAAGTTTAAATAAAATATATTAACAGATTTTACAAACTCCAATTTCACATTAACACCCTTTGAAGACAAAGAACTTTTTTGGCTTTCAAAAAACTTATCGTCTAAAACATAGTCAAACTCATGTGACCCTTCTTTGAGCTTAATAAACTCAATATCAAATTCTTTTAATGAATCCATTTTAGAAATTTCGTTTTTTTAAAACGGACTGCAAATGTAATTAGTTTTTATTGTTTTTCCAAAAAATAATTTAAAGTAAAAATCAATCATCATATTTTCAACCAAAGAGGTCGTTTTTCTAACAGATTTTAAAATTGTTGTCCAATAAAAAAGTGT
>JBDNIM010000120.1:0-4639 GCA_041688295.1 Bacteroidia bacterium | reverse complement strand
TTTTATTTTTTCTATAAAATTTGCAATGGTATATAGTTGATTATCTGCTGATTGCAATAAGCAATAATCTTTTGCTTTTTCTCCGAATTTTTCATCGCTTAATAAACCATATTTAACGAATAAATCAATATTTGGCCATTTTGACTCATAATCTTTCCTTTCTTGTTTAAACAAATCGCCTAGTTTGTCGGCAACTTTTTTGCTAATATGCGAAGTTATTTTTTTAACATTGCCATCACTTTGCAAACTACTTCTAGAAACATTTAATGGAATATCTGGCGAATCTATAACACCATGCAAAAGCATCAAAAATTCCGGTAAAATATCTTTAACATTGTCAGTAACAAAAACTTGGTTGCTGTATAACTGAACTTTGTGCTTTTCTGCCTCAATAGCGCTTTCAACTTTAGGAAAATATAAAATACCTGTTAAATTAAATGGGAAATCTACATTCAAATGGATCCAAAATAGAGGCGCTTGAGCCATTGGATACAATGTCTGGTAAAATTTAACATAGTCTTCATCTTTTAAGTCGCTTGGTTTTGCCAACCAAAGTGGTTTCTCTTCATTAATGATTTTGCCATCAAACTCTATAGCAACAGGCAGAAATTTGCAATATTTGGTTAAAAGTCCAGAGATTTTGTAGGTTTCCAAAAAATCTAAACTGTCTTCGGCAATGTATAAAATAATATCTGTGCCTCTCTCTTTCCTTTTTCCTTTTCCTATTGTGTATTGTGTGCTTCCATCACATTCCCACTTAGCGGCTTTGGCGCCTTCTTTAAAAGAAAGGGTGTTTATTTCTACTTTAGAAGCGACCATGAATGCAGAATAGAAACCCAACCCAAAATGACCAATAACGTTGGCATCAGCTTTGTCTTTATATTTTTGTACAAATTCCTCTGCTCCAGAAAAAGCCAATTGATTAATGTATTTTTCAATTTCCTCTTCTGTCATTCCAATCCCATTGTCGCTAATGGTTAATGTTTTTTTGTCTTTATCAATGGCAACCGTAATTTTAAATTCTCCAGTTTCGCCTTTAAATTCGCCAACACTCGACAATGTTTTTAGTTTGTTGCAAGCATCTGTTGCATTAGAAACCAATTCTCTTAAAAAAATCTCGTGATCGCTGTATAAAAACTTTTTTATAATTGGAAAAATATTCTCCGTGTTTACCGAAATTGAACCTGTTTTACTCATAATTTTATAATTTATTCTTTATTATTATCTTTTCAAAAATTGTTCCTTTTCATAATGTCGTGTAATTTTGTCATATTTGCAGACATATTATGTTTTTTTATCTGTCAAAAATTTTACTCTTTCTTCTCAAACCCTTGGTTTGGATAGTTTTTTTGCTGCTTTTATCTGTTTTTACAAAAAACGAAGTTCGGAAAAAAAGAAGTCTTTTGCTTTCTTTGTTCTTTGTTTTTCTGTTTTGTAACACTTTTTTTGTAAATGAGGTTAATATTTTATTTGAAAAAAAAGCCATTCAACCTATTGCCGAAAAATATGATGTAGGAATTGTTTTAGGTGGATTCTCTAAGTTTGATTCCACATTAAATCGCCCTGTTTTTTTCGAGGCAAACGATCGGTTGATGCAAGCTTTGGTGCTTTTAAAAAATGGAACAATAAAAAAGCTTTTGATTAGTGGCGGCAGTGCTTCTTTGTTGGGTAAAAAAGAAAAAGAAGCTGATGTTGTTGCTCAATATTTAAAGTCTCTAAAAATTTCCGATTCCTTGATTATTGTCGAAAATAAGAGCAGAAACACTATTGAAAATATTGAAAACTCTTTCCATATTTTAGATTCCTTGAAAATAAAAGGGAGGCCGTTAATAATTAGCAGTGCCTGGCATTTGCCTAGAGTAAAATTGTGTGTTAGGGAAAGAGATGCCGATTATTTCCCATGCAATTTTATGTCAGACCAAAGTCGGAAATATGAATGGACCGATTATTTTATGCCAAGCTCCGTTGCACTTTATCATTTTGAATTGTTAATAAAAGAAACCGTTGGATATGTGTTTTATTATTTAAAAACTATATAAAAAAAATGAAATCAGAATCTATAAATGCTATAAAAAAACAGCTTTTGACACTAGAGCCGCAAGAGCTTACACTTATTTGTCTTCGTTTGGCAAAATATAAAAAGGAAACAAAAGAGTTACTTTCCTATTTGGTGTTTGAGTGCAAAGACGAAAGCCAATATGTTGCCAATGTTCAAGCTTTTTGTTTAGAAATGTTTCAAGATTTTAATGTTAGAAATTCCTATGTTTTGATGAAGGGTTTGCGAAAAACCGCCAAGCAAGTTGTTAAATACATGAAGTTTACTGAAAATGAAGTTTCAAAAGTAGAAATATTAATTTTTTTTATTGAACTTGCGCAACCAATAGTAAAAAAGAACGATTTGCTAAATTTTCAAAATTTCTACATCTCACAATATAAGAAATTAGATGTTTTGTACAATAAATTACAAGAAGATTATCAATACGATTTTAAAAGCCAAATGGAAAAACTAAGGCCAACATACTATTATTAAAAATAGGAGATGGCTTTTTCTAAATTAATTCAAAAGAATTAGTGTTCACGATGGTTTCTCCATCTTTTAATTCCACTTTGTATTTCCCTTTTTTATAGCTTGGTTTCTGAATAAAGTTTACAATTATTTTCTGTAGTTTACCGTCAAATTCAATGTCCTTTTTGTCAGTATATACTTTATTGATGTCTGACAAGCTATTGTTGTTGTTGCTCAAAACGAGTCCATCTGGGTCTATTATTCTAACTGTAATCTCTTTTTTTACTTTTTCTTGGGTAAGTTTATTCGCCAAAATATCATAAGTTATTTTTAATCGTTCCACTTTTTTAGCTTTAAATTGCGGCAAAAAGATTCCTTTTTTTGTGTATTCTGGAGTAACATTAATTGGGCCTAAATATGGCTGAGATGCAATTTCTACTTTTTTGCTTAAACCTTCTTTTTGTTTTTTTAGCGCTGCCATAATCAATTCTTGTTCACTTAATTGAGATTTAAAACCGTTATTTTCATTATTTAAGGCCATCACTTGAGACTTGAATTCATTGTTTTCTGTTTTAAATTTGAATATAGAATCTTTTAAACTTCTTAATGCTGCTGAATTTCCACCTCCACTTGCTACCATCGAACGAAGAGAGGATATTTTTTGCTCTTTTTGAGCGATTAAGTTTTGTAAACTGTCGTTGTTTCCTTGAAACATAGCCAACTCTTCTCGCAAAGCGCTCACTTTTTGCTGTTCTTCTTCAAGCTGTGCATAAAGACTGTCTTTAAGCAAGTTTAACGAAACAATGGAGTCTAGTTTAGAATTTGCTATTTGCTTAGATTGTGTTTCTTTTTTCCAAAGTTGGAAATTAGAAACAGCAGAACCAGCTAATAATAATCCCAATAAGACAATTGCAATTGTTTTTCCTTTGCTTTTTTTCGTTTCTTTAATTGTATCTTCTGTTTGCATTTATAACTGATTGGTTTGCAGCAAATCTAATAATTCAGATGGACTTATACTAATTTTTTGAACCCTTAGTTTTTTCTTAGTTAAAATGCCTGTTGGATATTGTTCGATAAAAAGTTTTTGATTAATCTTCATGGTCGATTGCCCAATGGTCCAATTGAGTTTTGCTTTTCTTTTAAAGGTCTTTAATTCCTTAGGCGTTTCGCCATAATTTAGGGTAAGAATATCAATTTTGTTTGCGTATTGATTAATAATGGTTCTTAAAATAGCGGTGTCTTTATCAAAACCTACCTGATTGAATCGCCATACATAAATATAAGTAGGTTTCTTTTTGTATTTTTTAATAGAAACCATTTTCTTATCGATGTCAGTATTTTCAAATTTAAATTTCTTAATCTTTTTTCCAACCACTAAACTGTTTTTTATTTTTGCATTTTCATCTAAATATATTGAAATGTAATTTCCTAAAGGGTCAATTTCAGAAATAACATATTTTTTACCCAATCGTTCAAAATAGGTTTTCCCTTTTTTGTTTATGATGCTAATTCTGTTGTCGGGCAAAATGGGTACTTTATAGTCGCCAAATAAAATAAAATCTGAGCTTTCGTCATTGTAAAATCCATTGCAATTGGCGTCTTTTATGCCAATTCTGAAACTGTCGTTGCCTATTTTAACATCGCCTGCAATGCAATTTATTCGCAATTCTCTAAAACTATATAAACTTCCAGAAAATTGTTTTATGCCACTATTTTCTTTGTAATAATCATCTAGCAACGCAATATATTTGGGATTGGTTGCAAAATCATATCTACTTATATTTAAAGTGTAACTTGCATTTTTATTTTTGGGATTAATTAATACAATGTCTTTATTATTTACATTGTTATAAAAAGTATCGGGAGCGCCATCGTCAGAAAGGTCTAAATTATTGTTTCTATCAATCCATAAAAGAGCTGGTGATTTTGTTCTCTTATTATTCCCAATTATTACAAAAACATAACCTGGCAAAGTGTTTCTTTCATTCAGTGCCCCAAAATAAATGTAGGCATAAGAGGTGTCTTTGATGCCGCCCATATTAGGAAGTTTGGCATTAAATTTACCTGATGCTTTTTTTGTTTCAACACCAATGTTTATTGGGTCTTCGAAAGGTTGACCATTGTATTTGTAAA
>JBDNIM010000119.1:0-1782 GCA_041688295.1 Bacteroidia bacterium | reverse complement strand
TTTATTATATTGGCGAACGGTTTCACTTTTCTCGCTCAAATAGCGGTTTTTAACAGGTGGTATAATGAATAATTTTTCACTCATTGCATTGCCTGCTCCAAAAGAAGTTTCTTTTATGCCTTTTTCATTTTCAAAAATGGCTTTGCCCAATATGCAATACAAAAGTGCAGGTATTTTAGTTTGGTATTCCTTTAAGGTTTCGCCTTTCAAAATTTTTAGGGCAGTGGCATTTCCCAATTCGCTTTTGAAAAGAGAGATAGCTGATTCAGGTTTTTCTTCAATGTGCAATTGTGTGATGTTCATGATTTTTTTATTTATTTTTATTTATTTTAAATATCTTAAATAAAAATTTTTCGAAAGGGATAAATATAACTGCAGCACATAACATTGATGTACTAATTAATTTGATATTATTATTTTGGAAACTTGAATTATCAAATAAATAGAATGCTCCAATAAATGCAAATGTTGATATTATATAAAAAATTATCATTTGAAAAAATTTGATTTTATTCATAAATAAGTTATTCAACAAATGATTTTATTAAATATGAAATAGAACTTGCAGCAGCTCTGCCACCAACTGCTAAAGCTAAGGCTCCTAAACCTATATTTTATTGTAAACGAAACTTTAAAAGTGTTTTCCAAGGGCAATAATTCCATTGATATTGTCTTTTCAGATAAAGTTGACTTAGTTTCTGCATCTATGAAACCTCTGCTTTTACTTTCTTTCAACATTGTTTCACATTCCCCACTTGCAACACTATACATTGCACTCCAAACCTCACTTTTGCTATTTGTGTATTTAGCCGAATTTATTGTTTTTTCATAATAATCCCATATTCCTTTAATTATATCATTCTTTTCTGTTGCGCTTAATCTAAAGTTGCATATAAGTAATAAGGCTACAATTAATACTAATTTTTTCATTTATGTTTTTTCTTTTTGCAAATTTAATTTTCAATTATAATGCTATTTTTAAATATATCCAAATATTATTATTCCTTTGATTAAAGCATTATTCCTAATACCCATATTTCTCTTTCCATCTTTGTTTCAAAAACCCCCTAATTTCTCTTTCTTTAGGGTTTTCTCCAGGTTGATAGAACACATGCCCCGACAGGTTTTCGGGCAAAAACTCTTGTTCCACAAAATTGTTTTCAAAAGAGTGGGCATATTGATAGTTTTTGCCGTAGTTTAGTTGTTTCATAAATCCCGTTGGCGCATTTCTTAAATGTAAAGGAACAGCCAAAGCGCCTGTGTTTTTTACCATCTCCAAAGCATTGTCTATGGCCACATAGCTAGCATTACTCTTAGGGCTAGTAGCCAAATAAACAACACATTGCGCTAAAATAATTCGCGATTCGGGCATACCAATTGTTTTCACAGCTTGCAGCGTACTCATCGCCAAAACCAGTGCATTAGGATTAGCATTTCCAATATCTTCCGAAGCCAAAATAAGCAGCCTTCGGGCAATAAAATCGGCTTGTTCTCCGCCCTCAATCATCCTTGCCAAATAATAGATGGCCGCATTTGGGTCGCTGCCCCGCATGCTTTTTATAAAAGCCGAAATGATATTATAATGCTCCTCTCCTACTTTGTCATACACAATTTGATTGCTTTGCAAAACACCTTTCACAGCCTCATCGTTTATTACGATTGGCCCCTCTTTCAACGCCAACATTTCCAAAATATTCAGCAACTTTCTCCCATCTCCATTGCTAAATTGATACAACGCATCGGTAGATTCTATTTGTATGGTTTTTTGTTTCAAAAAATCAT
>JBDNIM010000118.1:0-1384 GCA_041688295.1 Bacteroidia bacterium | reverse complement strand
CCTTCAAAATTTCCATCTTGAAACACCTTGCCTTCAAATTCGCTAAATATATCTGAATATGTTTTATTGAAAATATTTGCCAATACATTCAACCTTCCTCTATGTGCCATACCAACCACAAACTCTTCGACACCAAGCTCTGCACCATAATGCACAACACTGTCTAAAGCTGGAATTAGGCATTCTAATCCTTCAAGAGAGAATCTTTTTTGACCGATAAATTTTGTATGTAAGAAATTCTCAAACGCTGTGGCTTGATTCAATTTTGTTAAACATTGTTTTTTTTCTTCAATATTTAATTTAGGTTGATTTCTTGTAGTTTCTATTACATTTCTCAACCATTCCACTTTATCTGGATTGTCAATGTGCATATATTCAACTCCAATACTTTGACAATAAGTATGTTTTAAGCAATCAATAAAGTCCTCTAAAAGAGCCGAACCAATACCAATATCGTTTCCAGCATCAAAAACTGTTGACAAATCCTGCTCGTTTAGGTTAAAATTAGACAAATCTAAATTAGGTTTATAAACCCTTCGTTCTCTTACAGGGTTGGTTTTGGTAAATAAATGCCCTCTCGATCTGTAGGCATTTATTAAATTTAAAACATTAATTTCTTTTAAGGTGTTTTGACTCAAACCTTCAGAACCAGTACCCGTTTTGCCAATACCAAAGTCAAAACCTTCGAAGAATTTTTGCCAACCGTACTCAACGGATTCAGAATTAGACTGATACTGTTTGTATAAATCGTCTATGTAATTAACATCGGCATTGCTTAAATAAGAATTAGGTAGCATATTGATAATTTAAATGGCAAAAGTATAAAATTTTATTGTCATTTCATTATAAACATGAAATGATTTTTAATGATTTTATTTTAGTAAAGCTGAACGATATTTTCAGCTATAAAAAATGACACATCTTTCTCATTTTCAATCACTTTTATTTTTTTAAGAGCAAACAAAACATTTTCTATCATTTTTTGACTGATGCTAAAATCCGTATTCCACTCTGTGCTATAAAACCAACTGTAAACATCCTCTATTTTTTGTTGATGTCTTTCGCTCACAATATCAATACTATTGGGCGCTTTCATAAATTGTTTGCACGAAAAGTTAATGGTTTCGCCCATTTTTATTAACGCTGCCGTTTTTTTTTCAATAAAATCATTGGATGCAATCATTTGAAAACATGACCAAGGTGTAACAAACTCCCCTACTCTATCAATCAAACCCTTATCAACCAAAGGCTTGGTAGTATATTTTTCCCAAAAAAATACTTGCGTTTCATTCTTGTGCAAGGAAGACAAAGCGCCTTCAAGGTTTTCAATCAATACAAACTGATTGTTTTCAATAGAAGTTCCTCTTACTTCTGCATCTATCAT
>JBDNIM010000117.1:0-5346 GCA_041688295.1 Bacteroidia bacterium | reverse complement strand
TCGTCCCCAAAAATTATTTTTTGCAAATACAATTATGGCGTTATTTTTTTCAATTCCTTTCACCTCGTAAGCCCATTTTCTACATATTTTAATAGCCGTCTCCCCTCCTTCTACCCCTGTGTTCATTGGCAAAATGGTTTCGTAGCCAAAAAAATCGCAAGCAAACTTAGCGTATTCGCCCAATATGTTGTTGTAGAAAGCACGAGAGGTAAGCGTTAAAGTTTGCGCTTGTTGGGTAAGAGCTTCAATTATTTTTGGATGACAATGCCCTTGGTTAACGGCACTGTATGCCGACAAACAATCATAATATTTTTTGTCTTCCACATCCCAAACAAAAACGCCTTCGCCTTTTTTTATCACAACTGGCAAAGGGTGATAATTATGAGCATTGTATTTGTTTTCTAGGTCTATGTAGTATTGAGCTTGTTTCATTTTATTGGTTTTTTTTAAAAAACAAAGCCCTTCAATGGGTTTGAAGGGCTAAAGTTAAATTTGGATTAAATTTTATTTATTTAAGCGTTTGCTTTAGCACCTAAAACTTCAAACATCTTAGCGCCAATTTCCGCAGGCGATTCCACAACATAAATACCACACTCACGCATGATAGCCATTTTTGCTTCTGCCGTATCGTCTTTTCCACCAACAATAGCTCCAGCGTGTCCCATTCTTCTGCCTGGAGGTGCTGTTTGTCCGGCTATGAAACCAACAACAGGTTTTGTTCCGTGGGCTTTTATCCAACGAGCCGCCTCCGCTTCCATGCCTCCGCCAATCTCGCCAATCATTATAATGCCGTCTGTGTCTGGATCGTTCATCAACATTTCAACGGCTTGTTTGGTGCTTGTGCCAATTATAGGGTCGCCTCCAATGCCAATTGCTGTGCTTTGTCCCAATCCTGCTTTTGTAATTTGGTCAACCGCTTCATAAGTCAAAGTGCCAGACTTAGAAACAATCCCTATTCTACCTGGCGTGAAAATAAAACCTGGCATAATTCCAACTTTTGCTCCGCCTGGCGTCATAACACCCGGACAGTTTGGTCCAATTAAAGTGCAAGTTTTTGTGGTTAAATACTCTTTTACTTGAATCATGTCTTTGGTTGGAATTCCTTCTGTAATACAAACAATGACATCAATGCCCGCATCGGCTGCTTCTAAAATTGCATCAGCGGCAAAAGCTGGTGGAACAAAAATAATAGAAACATTTGCTTGTGTGCTTTTTACGGCCTCTTCTACTGTGTTAAAAATTGGTTTGTTAAGTTCTGGATGAAAAGAACCGCCTTTTCCTGGCGTGACCCCACCAACAACATTGGTGCCGTATTCTATCATTTGAGAGGCATGAAAAGAACCTTCTTTTCCCGTAAATCCTTGAACAATTATCCTTGAGTTTTTATCTACTAATACTGACATAATTTAAATATAAGCTAAAATTTTTATTTTCGTGCAAAGGTAAAGGATTTTTAATGTAAATAATTGGATAAAATATTTTAATTTCGCATGTTAAAAAACATGATTATGAATATTGAAAAACTATCTAATTCTATTGAAAATGCTCTGGCCTCATTGGGTCTCAATCCAACAGAATCAAGATGTGAGGAAGAGGGGCAGTGGCTTATTTTTAATGGCGAAACCGAAATATATATTGATATTTGGGAGCAAAAAGAAGAAAGCCCTTGGATATATTTTCAAGCAGATGAGCCTGTGTTTATTTTTCAAATTATTTCACCTGTTTGTTTTGTTAAAGAAATGGAAAACAATAGTTTTTATGAGGAAATTTTACATAACAACTTAAATATGATAAATGCTTCTTATATATTTAACAAAGAAGAGGGTGTTTTGGCCGTCAAAATTAGAAACAATGTAAAAGCAATTACCCCCGAACAAGTAATTGATGCCATCGAAAATGTTGGTTATTACTCAGAAATCACCTTCGATATATTAAAGGAAAGATACCCCGTTGAAAGAATTGCAAAAGAAAACTAATTATTTTTGAAACATCAGACAACCTTCACCCATTCTTTTTCTTCTACCTATTTAAAGATAAACCGTAAAAATTGTGTAAATGGCAGATTTTAATACAGAAACACTTCAAAATTTATTGAATCAATGTATTGAAAATCAACCAGCTGCACAAAAAAAGTTATTTGACATATTAGCGCCCAGAATGTATGCAATTTGCCTGCGATATGCCCAAAATGAGGACACCGCAAAGGATGTTCTACTAGAAGGTTTTATAAGATTGTTTGCAAACATTGATAAATTTCAAAACAAAGGCTCGCTTGAGGGCTATTTTAAAAGAATATTTATTAATACAAGTTTAGAATTTTATAAAAAGAACCAAAAACATAAAATTTTAGACAATATTGATAATGTCTATCATTTGTCTGTTGAACCAGAAACCCTTTCTTTACTGAAAAAAGCAGATTTAATGAAACTAATTCAAAGCTTGCCACATGGTTACAAAACGGTTTTCAATCTTTTTGTAGTTGATGGATTGAGCCATGAAGAAATTTCAAAAGAATTAAATATCTCTGCAAACACAAGTAAAAGCCAGCTCTTTAAAGCAAGACAACAACTTCAAAGCCTAATATTAAAAGAAGAAAAACAAAGTGAACAACGATAGTAACATATCAGAATTTGACCAACTGTTTAAAAATCAGTTAGAAAACGCCCAAGTTTCGCCTCCAGTAGGTGTGTGGGAGCAGGTTTCTAGCAATATTGGAAACACAGTGGCCAATTCGGCAATTACAGCAAAAGCAGGGCTTACAATATCAAAAGCTATTTTAGTTTCTGTTGTAACTATCGCTACGGTAGGCATCAGTTATGTTGTTTTTGAATCCTTAACAAATTCAGACAACATTCCAAAAATCGAAAACGCAAAAACTGTTTCATCAAACGAAATTGAAAAACCATCTGTTTCAGCAATTGACGCCATTCAAACAGAAAACATCCTTGCGCAAGATAATTCAATTGCAACACAAAATAAAAACATTAACTCGATTGATACCAAATCAAATTCTATACCCTTTAAATCCCAAGATTTTCAAACTACTAACTTTAACCCACTAGCGAAAAAAGAAATCAAAAGCCCGGCTTCTTTATTTGTTATTCATGCGAAAATAGAACCAAAAACGATTCAAAAAGAAGTTTTACCACAGCCTATTGTTTTTGACAGTGTGGCTTCAATTGTTTATGACCCAATTGAAAAAACGATTGTTCAACCAACAAATTATCGGGATTCTTTAATTGTTCCCAATGTTGTTACACCCAATGGTGATGGAAAAAATGACACATACTCAATAATTATAAAAGGCGAAGATTTCTTTGAAATGTACATTTTTGATGAAAAAATGAACAGAGTGTTCGAAACAAAAAACAAATTGGAAGCTTGGAACTGCAAACTAAAAAATGGCGAGCCTGCGCCCGAAGGAAACTACACGGTTTCAATCTTCTATAAATTTAAAGGCGAAAATGATAAAAAAAGTAAAAATACAGTATTAAAACTTATAACAAAATAAATTTGGATAACTCAAAAAATGAACATAATATGCAAACTCAAAAAAATATGAATAAACAAAGTCAAATTTCGAAAATTATTAAAGCATTAGGGATGCTAACAATGCTCCTGTTTGCAACGGTAAATGCCAATGCCCAATGTAACATTCAGGTGCCTAACGCTACATGCGTTAATGAACCTATTTTGTTCAATTGTGGCATTGCAGGTGGGTCAAATTTCAATTGGAATTTTGGCGGAGCGGGTGTAAACACCGCTCAATGCAATCCCATTTTTACATTTACAACACCTGGTCAAAAGGTCATTACATTGTCTATGACACTGGCAAATGGTCAAGTTTGTTCTGTAACAAAAACAATTACAATAAACCCTAGGCCAATTATTGATGTTAAACTTATTCCATCCAAAACACAATGTTTCAAAGGCAATAATTATTGCTTTACAAATGCCAGTGTTTCGGGCGCTTCTGGCGGAACATTGTGTAAAATGAAGGTGCTTTTTGATGATGGAACGCTCTACACCTATTCAAACCCATTGCCTGCCCAGTTTTGCCATTCATTTGGAAATCCAGCTGGTGGCATTTATGGAGTGTCCATAGAGTTGGAAGATTGTAATGGTTGTATCAGTAAACAATATATTCCTAGTGTTGCTGATGTTCAGGCATCTTTAGGTCTTAGCTTTACTTCTCCTCAACCAAAAAGATGCGACAGTGTGCAACTTTGTGTTACAAATAATTCTGCAATTCCTTTAGCCTCAGTTGGTTCATTTGTATGGAATTGGGGCAATGGACAAACTACAACAGGCAATTCATCTAGCCGTGCAAATTGGGGAAATCCTGGTCAAATACCAAACCCTCCTATTTGTCATTGGTTCAAAACTCAAGGGCCAAACGGAGGTAATTTTACCACTAAATTAACTGTAACAAGTTTATGTGGTTGCACAGAAGACTTCACCTTTGTTGCCTCGGCAACTAACTTGATTATTAAACCTATTATTATAGCATCTGTCGATTCTGTATGTATTTCAGACCCAAAAATAGATTTTAGGTTAAAAGATGGCCCCATTCCGCAAGCAGCTAATCCTGTTTGGAATTTCGGCAATCCGCCTAGTGGACCGTTAAACATTGTAAGACAATGGACTGGCTCGCATGCTGCTTGGGGACTTGGACCATACAAAATCAACTTCTCTTTTACCCACGCTATTCCTGGTTGTTCTAAAACTGTTTATGACACCATTCTCGTTATTGGCCCACTATCTGACATTGAAGGTGGACCACCATTGCGTTGGTTAATTGATTCATTAAGATACCAATGTATTATCAAAGACACTGTGAAGTTTGAGAATTTCTCATTATTCTATCATAATGATAGAAATATGATGAATGACGACTCTGTTTTAATTGTAAAGGACAGTATTATGATAAATAAATTTACATTTATGAGAATGCCTTCCTTTACGATTTTTGATGCAAGTATCCACGATTGGGTTTATAGTGGATTTAATGCACCTATGGTGCATGGTTTTTTGGGCAGTCCAAATGGGCAAATTTCCATGAATGCTAAAATTCAACGAAGAGGAAGAGAATGTGTAACAAGATTATGGGATTTTGATGATGACTATTGCGAAAAATGTACCACCGATACGAAAAAAAATATAAATGTGGGTGTAAACTGTAAATTTAGTAAAGATTCCCTGCCACAGCATTGGTACACACCATGGGATAAGCTTTATCAAAATACCTTTAGCAAAAGATCTGTTCAAGTTTTTGAATACAATAAAGATTCAGGCTTGTGTTACAACAGATTAATGTGGTCTGATGATTCTGCAATTATAAAACTC
>JBDNIM010000116.1:0-3825 GCA_041688295.1 Bacteroidia bacterium | reverse complement strand
TTGAAAAAAATATTGAATTTATTGATACACCTGCAGATATCAGAGATAAGTATCAATATTTTACTGAAGCAAAAATGGATAAATTGTTAAACAAAGGGTTTATCCAAACTTTTCAACCCATAGAAATTGGTGTGAAAGATTATGTAATTAATTATTTAGAAGGTCATAAATACCTATAAAATCATGAATATTAAGTATTTATTCTGGTTGTTTTTGACATTGTTTGTTTGTAGTATAACACTTGAGAATACACGATTCTTAAAAACATATTTCAAAGAAAAGTCTTACACAATTCTCGAACAAAAGTTAGATGTTATTAAAAAGCAGCAAAAAACTATCATAGAAGATGAAAATATTGATGTATTAATAGAAACTTTTGACCCACATTTACAAATTTACAAAAGCCTAAAAAATAAAAATTTTTCTATTTATGCTTTTAAGAATAATTGCCTAGTCTATTGGTCGGATAATGAATTCTTGAAGTATGAATTTGCGGTTGATTCAAATTTTGAATCTAAAATTGTAACGAACAATAACGGTTGGTTTCAGATGGTTGGAAAAAAACAGGGCGACTACATCATTTATTGTTTGTTTAATTTTTATAGATTTTACCCTAAACAAAGCGATTATTTTGAAAGCGGATTTAATGAAAAGCTAGGTTTAAATAAAATCAGATTAAAGGATAATTCATGGATATCTGATAATAGAGTTGGATTGTATCATGAAAAACATTTTTTGCCAGAGTTAAATGAAGATGATTACTTTAAACATCGAAGTTCGAGTTTGTTTTTATGGATTTATTTAGGTGTATTCTTAATTCTTGTAGGTTTTTTGTATAAAACAGCCAATAAAAAAAATGGATTTGATTTATTGCTTTTTTTAAACCTAAAACTAACTTTTATTTCCATTTTTATTTTGCTTTTTTTGTTTAATGTTATTTTAAAAGATTTGAAGAATTTAGAGGTTTTTTCCCCTAATATTGCCGCTTATAACAAATGGATACCATCATTTGGACATGGTTTTTTAATAACTATTTTGGCTCTTTCTTTGTCCATCATTATTTATTTGAATGTAAAGAAAAATAATTTTAATGCTAAAGTAAATAAAGTAATCTGTTTGCCAGTTATGGTATTCAAATTTACATTTATTTGTATCATTATTTTTGATATTATCCCTGTTTTTATAAACAACTCTCATGTAAATTACAATTTAAAAGAGTTGTCGAAACTTGATGTTTGGTCTTTTCTTGGTGTTTTTAATGTTTTTTTGATTTTTATTGCTTGTCTTTTTCTTTCGCGTGTGGCTCGACTTTTCAAATATTTTAGGTCTATTAAACGGAATTTAATTATTGAATTTTTTGTAGCATTGGTTATAATTTTGATATATAATTTAATTAGACATCAAAATTATTTTTTAATGTTTTGTGTTTTGGCTTTTGCAGTTTCTACATCCTACATAAACCTAAAATATTCTAATCTTAAATTAAGCATTTTGTTTTTGATTGTGTCTTTGATTTCTGCAATAGTTGCTGTTCAGTTTGAGCAAGTAAATAGCTTTAAAGAAAGAGAAACACGAAAATTATTTGCTAATAAAATAAACTCAAAGCAAGATTTAGATTTAGAATTAAAACTCTTGCAAATAGAGAAAGAGATAATTAGTGCAAATGTCTTAAAAGATTTTTATTCATACCAAAATCCTGATTTTCAAGAACTAGAACTAAATAATAAATATACTTTTTTTAATAGTATAATCAATGATTATGAAGTTGATTTCTTGCGTTTTAATGAAAATGGCGAAGATATTACCGTTAATAATTTTAAATTTGAATATTTAAAGAATCTTTATAACACCTCCGAAAGAAGCAAAACCTGCAATTATTTCAACTACATAGTTGATGTAAATTTTTCTGATGCCTATATTTTAAAATATGATGTTTGCCCACTAGAGAGAACAATTGGGTATGTGTTTCTAGTTTTAACACCTAAACTAAAAAGCGAGTCCTACAATTTAGAATACTTTTTTAGTTCAAATGCAGCGGATGAATTAAATATTGAGGATTATTCATTTTGTATTTATAACAGCAATCATTTGGCAAAGGCTAGGGGCACATACCCTTACGCAATTAATGTTGATTTTAATTATGGGTATAAAGGTGATGAATCATTTGTTGACTACAACGGCTATTCTCATTATTATAAGCAAATTAATGAAAATTCATTTGTTTTAGTCTCTCAAAAAAACATTTCTTTCAATAAATTATTAACTGTTTTTACCTTTCTTTTATTATTTTTTAACGCAATTGTGTTGGCAGTTTTTTTAATTTTATACGCTATTTTATTTTTTATAAAAAAACTAAATGACAAAGGATATGGTGGTAATTTTTATATTATTATGGCTAAATTTTTTAGGCTTATCAACATTAGGAAAATATACTTAGAAACAAAGATTAGATTTTATTTTATGCTAATGGCATTGTCAATTTTTGCTATCGTTCTTTTTGTTGTTGTTCAAACAGTGAACAATAATTTCAAAGAAAAACAAATGGAACTGTTGGATAAAAAAGCGATTCAAATATCCAATGAAATTGAATTGTATTATCAAAAAAATGAGTTGCAATCATTACGCAATTTAATTAAAGATTTGGCCAATCGGTTTGAATTGGATATCAATATTTATAATGCTGATGGCTCGTTGTTGCAAACCGCCAATAATAGAATTTATTATGAAGGATGGTTTTCCAATTTTATTAACCCTAAAGCTTACGAAGAACTTGTGTTAAAAAAACATTATCAGTTTAAACAAAAAGAAAGCATCTCTAAATTAAGTTACTTGGCGTCTTATAACGCTATTTTTGATCAAAAAAGAAATTTGGTTGGGTTTGTTAATATTCCTTATTTTTCCAGAGACATAGATATCAAAAATCAGTTTTCAAATTTTTTAAGTAGTTTGTTAAATATTACTTCACTTTTACTAATTTTGAGTTTAATAATTGCCGTTAAAATTGGGTCTGGTTTAACAAAACCATTAAAATTATTAATGGACAGTTTGGCCAAAATTAAACTAGGAAAATACAATCGAAAAATCGCACTTAAAAGAAATGATGAAATAGGTCAACTGGTTCAACAATATAACTTTATGTTAGAGAAGCTTGAACTTAGCACCAAAAAACTGGCTGAAACAGAAAGAGATGTGGCTTGGCGAGAAATGGCTAAGCAAGTGGCACATGAAATAAAAAACCCGTTAACGCCAATGAAACTTCAGTTGCAACATTTGCAAGTGTCTATCAACAGAGAGGATGAAAATTTGTCTGAAAAAGTTTCTAAAACTGCAAGTGTTTTGATTGAGCAAATTGACCAATTAAGCAAAATGGCTGATGAGTTTTCATCTTTCGCACAAATGCCTGCAATTAACTTAAATATTATAAATGTTGATGATTTATTGAGCGATATCATATATTTATTTAAATCTCATAATGAATTGCTTATTAGTTATAATAATAATAGTTTCAAAGCCTGCGTACTTGCTGATAGCGAACAGTTACAAAGGGTTTTTAACAATATTATCAAGAACGCGTTTCAAGCAAAAAAAGATGGTTTAGATTGTTTGCTTATTATTAATTTAGAGCAAATTGGAAATAACATTCAAATTTCATTTAAAGACAATGGAAAAGGAATTGATGAGTCGTTGATGCTAAAGATTTTTGAACCTAATTTTAGTACAAAAAATTCTGGCATGGGGCTTGGCTTGTCTATTTCTAAAAAAATTATAGAGGAGTTTCATGGTTCTGTCAGTTTTGTAAGTGAAACCAATGTTGGAACTACATTT
>JBDNIM010000115.1:0-4456 GCA_041688295.1 Bacteroidia bacterium | reverse complement strand
CTGGTGTAATGAGAAGAATAGAAAGTAATGATTTTGAAGCGGCCAACATCGATTATATAGAAATTTGGATGATGGATCCTTTTGTTTACAACAGCACAGGCAGCAACAAAGGAAAGCTTTATATTGATTTAGGAAATATTAGCGAAGATATTTTGCCCGACAACAGAAAGTTTTTTGAAAACGGACTAAGTCCTGTGGGCAATCTAAGAAATGTTGACACAGCATTGTTTGGTAGAGTGCCAATTTTGCCGCAATTGAACAATGCTTTTGACAATGAGCCAAGTGCACGACCAAATCAAGATATTGGCTTAGACGGAATGAACGATGACAGTGAAAGAAGCTTTTACAAAAATTATTTAGATGGATTAAGCACAAATTATGGATCAAGCTCTCGAATTTATTTAGAGGCATTGAACGACCCTTCAAATGACAATTATGCCCACAACAGAGTGCCTGGCTACGATGGTGTTCAGGCATCGGTTATTTCTAGATACAAAAGATTTAACAATCACGAAGGGAATGCCACAATTAATAAACTAGCAGATGGCTCGCCCGAGTCGGCTACAAATCTTCCAGATAATGAGGATATCAACAATGATTTTACAATGAATCAAACTGAAGATTACTTTCATTATGAAATAGACCTAAATCCAAATACAATGACTATTGGCAATGGTTTTGTTACAGATATAAATGAAATAAACAAATCGCTTAAAAATGGGAAAACTGAAAAAATAAAATGGTACCAAATAAAAGTTCCAATTAGAGAGTATAAAAAAGCAGTGGGAAATATTTCTGATTTTAAGTCCATTCGTTTCATGCGTATGTATATGAAAGGATTTTCTGATAGCACAATTTTAAGATTTGCTAATTTACAACTTGTTAGAGCAGACTGGCGCAGATATTTAAACACATTGAACGCCCCGGGTGCTGTTGTGCCTGTTGACCCAAATGAAAATACATCTGTTGTTATTTCTACTGTGAATGTGGAAGAAAACGGAAAAAGAACGCCCATTAAATATGCTGTTCCTCCTGGTATCAATAGAGTGAGAGACCCAGCATCGCAAAATGTTGTTGAACAAAATGAACAATCCGTTTCCTTGAAAGCCTGCAACCTAAAACCTGGCGATTCGAGAGGGGCTTTTAAAGCATTAAATTTTGATGTTAGAAATTACAAAAACTTTAAAATGTTTGCGCATGCCGAAGGCGAAAACCTTAAAGATGGCGATCTTTCAGCTTTTATTAGAATAGGAACAGACTTAGTTGGAAACTATTATGAATATGAAATTCCTTTAAAAATTACCCCAAATGGCGCTATTGCTCCGGATAGAATATGGCCCACAAACAACAATTTCGATTTTCCATTGGCAGATTTGTTTAACACAAAAACAAAAAGAGAGGATGCCAATGGACAATTTGCAAGATTGTTTTCTTATTTTAATGAAAGAGGACACAAAGTTTCTATCTTAGGGTTGCCAGATTTAAGCAATGTGCGAACCATCATGTTGGGTATAAAAAACAATACCGATAACCCAATTTGTGGCGAGGTTTGGTTTAATGAAATGCGCGTAACAGATATTTCAAACAAGGGTGGATGGGCAGCAACGAGTAGGGTAGTGGCACAAATGGCCGACTTTGCAACACTTTCTGCATCGGGTAATATTTCCACCATCGGTTTTGGAGGCATTGATAAACGATTGAATGAAAGAAATTTGAGCAATAATTATCAATTTGACCTTTCGTCTGCTTTTGAATTGGGAAAATTTTTCTCACAAAAAGCAGGGGTTAATATCCCAATGTTTATTGGATATAGTGGTACAATTGCCCGTCCGAAATTCAATCCGCTAAATCCTGATATTGAATTAAAATCTTCTGTGGCAAGGCTTGCCCCAGACGAAAGAGACAAGGTTTTGAGAGCGGCCGAGGATTACAATTCCAGATACAGTGTCAACTTCACGAATGTTAGAAAAAACCGAACAGGCGAAGGAAAGATTATGCCTTGGAGCATTTCCAATTTCAATTTAACTTATTCTTATATTCATCTTCAAAAAAGAAATATTCAGATTGAAGAGCATTTTACAAAAACATATCATGGCAGTATTGGATATAATTATTCGCCACAAACTAAGCCAATTGAACCTTTCAAATTCATAAAGAGTAAAAAACTGGCCTTAATTAAAGATATTAACTTCAATTATTTGCCTCAAAACATAACCATACGGACAGATATTGACAGGTTTTATTCAGAAACGCAAAACCGTGGCAATGATTTGTTTAAACAAATTACGCCTAGATTAGTTGATAAAAATTTCACCACGCAAAGGGTTTATAATGTTAATTTCCCGATTACAAAAAGTTTGAAACTAGATTACTCTGCCATTGTTAATAGTAGGATTCAAGAACCTTTTGGTGAACTGAAAACGCGAGAACAAAGAGATAGCGTGCGCAAAGAGTTTTGGGCAATGGGAAGAATGAGGGATTTTAATCAAATTGTAAACATTAACTATACCATTCCTTTTGCTAAAATTGGATTGCTAAATTGGATTACGACTTCGGTAAAATATGGTGCAAACTATAATTGGTCTCAAGCCCCTCCTGCATTTTCCACTTTTGGTAACACAATATCTAATAGCAGAGAACTTGCCATTAATAACAATCTAAACTTTGTAAATCTTTATAATAAAATACCTGCACTTAAAAAAATTAATCAAGGGAGAGGCAGAAAACCTAGCACACCTGCAAGTGCAAGCAATCCTGGCAGTGCAGAAACATCGAAAAACAAAGACAGCAAAGAGAAGGTGGCGGTTGGTTCAGGCTTATTAAAATCTTTGATGATGCTAAAAAATGGAACAATTAACTACACAAGTCGTGATGGTATTATTTTACCTGGTTTTAAAGAAAACATAGATTATTTTGGACAAAATTTTGCACAAGGCGCTCCCGGTTTTGCATTTATTATGGGCGACCAAAACCAACGCATAAGATATAATCTTGCAGAAAATAATAAACTAACCAATGACATTCGTTTAAATAACTTTTTTATTCAAACAAGTACAAAAACGATTCAAGGAAACGCAACAGTAGAGCCTTTCAAAGATTTTAAAATACAAGCGACATTTAGTTTGTCGAGGTCTAGCAATGTGCAATCTCTATTTAAATTTAATGACACCTCTAGGCGTTGGGAGGATTTTGCAATTACTGAAACTGGCAATTTCTCCATGACCAGTATTTTTATTAGAACAGCAAGAGACAATCCAAACTCTAAAAACAATTGGCAAAGTGATGCTTTTGATAATTTTGAGAACTTTAGATTTGTAGTTTCTCGCAGACAGGTTAATTTAGATGATAGAGTCGTTGTTAAAGACATAGACACCACAAACAGAGGCAAATATTTTGCTGGCTATGGGCCAACGGCTCAAAACACAATGATTCCGGCTTTTATAGCCGCTTACACGGGAACCAATCAAGCAAATGTATCACTTAGCCCTTTCAGAAACATTCCATTGCCAAATTGGAATATCAACTACAATGGGTTGAGCAAAATTAAAGCCATTAATCGTTATTTTAGTAATATTACAGTTCAACATAGATACACAGGTAACTATAATATTAATGGCTACACATCAAATTTGTTTTATAGCGAAAATGCCGAAGTGGAAGGTGGAAAAGACCTTGTTAGCAAGATTAATATCCAAAATGTGAGCATCAGAGAGCAGTTTAGCCCTTTGATTGGAATAGACATTACAACCAAAAAAGGATTGACAGCTAATTTTAAATACAACACCTCTCGAAATGTTTTGTTAGCTGTGCAAGCTGCAACAGTTAGCGAGGCACGAAGCAAAGAAGTCAATTTCAATTTGAGTTATAGAGTAAGCGGCATTAAATTGCCTGTGAAATTTAATGGAAAGAAAATTTTCTTAGAAAATGATTTGCAAATTACATTCGACTTTAGCATTAGAGACAACACAACCATTATTAGAAGAGTGGATCAAGAGTTGAGTGTGCCAGGCAATGGACAAAGAATTGTTACCATTAATCCGAAAATATCCTACATGGTGAACAAAAACATCAATATTGATATTTTTTACGATAGAAAAATGTCCACCCCTTATGTTTCCACTAGTTTTCCAACAGCGTTAACCACTTTTGGAACAAGAATGCGATACACCATTCAATAAAAAAAATACCTTATTTTGAGTTTAATTATTCCCCCATTTTTGCAAAAAGGCGACACCATTGGCATTGTTGCCCCTGCAAGAAGCATCTCTGTTTTGCAAATGAAAAATGCAATTTATTATGTAGAAGAAAAAGGTTTCAAAACTAAATTTATTGAAGGCCTTTTTGAAGTTGAAAACCAATTTGCGGGTAGCGATTTGCACAGGGCAACGGTTTTTAACACTGCCCTCAAAGATAACGAAATAAAAGCAATTTGGTGTGCAAGGGGCGGCTATGGCTG
>JBDNIM010000114.1:0-2765 GCA_041688295.1 Bacteroidia bacterium | reverse complement strand
TGATGCCATTTATTTGAACGCTGTTGTATCTTTGGCTTAATCCTCTTAACATAATAAACCTGTTTTCTATCAATGTAACTCCTGGAACCCTTGCGGCTGCTTTGGCTGCGTCATTGTCTTGACTATTCTTTATTTGTTCCATTGAAATATTATTTGCCACAACTTCCGATTTTTTAATATCTATAATAGCATCATTCATTGAAGCCGTTTTTCGTTTAGCGCTTTTGCCTGTGCCAGTTCCTGTAACATAAGTTTGATTTAATTTAAGAATCCCTAAATTAATTACACCGTTGGTTACAATAATATTTTTCATGGTATCCGAATCGTAGCCCATGCAAGAAAAAACTATCGAATATTGTCCTGCTTTTAGGTTTGTTAAAGCAAAATCACCTTTGGTATTACCGGTTGTGCCATTGGTTGTATTTAAAACAATCACTGATACATTTGGTATATTTTCGTTTTTAGATTCATCAAAAAAAGTTCCTTTAATGATGCCCGAATTTTGTGCTTTCAGGTTGGAATTTAATAATACTGCAAACAAGATGAATGCAACTAATTTTATTTTTAAAAACATACTGCAAAGGTGATGCTCCAAGATTAACCCAACCTTAAATAAAAATCAATATATATTTATGTTGTTGGATTTTATTACTATGGGAAAATAAACTAATTTATTGTTTTGCAGGCTTTTAAGTATTTGAAGGCAGTTTAGGTCTTAACATTTTATTAATATTAAGATAATAATGGGTTTTTAAACTGAAACCATAATTATTGTCTTTTAAAGTTGTCTAAAATGATTGCTATGCTAATGGCAGCATTTAGCGATTCGGCTTTGCCAAAACGAGGGATAAAATAATTGTAATCAGCATTTTTTATTATTTCTGGGTCAATGCCATGTCCTTCGTTCCCAACTATTAACAACCCATTTTGGGGCATTTTTGCTCCATGAATTGATTTTCCTTCCAATGTGGCTACAATAATGGGCAATTGATTGTTTTGTGCCGTCTGCAATAAATCTTGATAAGCAACTTTCACTCTCAAGAAACTTCCCATTGTTGCATTAATACATTTAGGATTGTAAACATCTGTGCACCCTTTGCTGCAAATAATTTGCGAAATGCTGTACCAATCGGCTATGCGAATAATGGTTCCCAAATTGCCTGGGTCTTGAATTTCGTCTAACCCTAAAACAAGTTGTTTGGAATTAATTTCAGCGATTTGGTTTGGTATTTTTACAATTGCCAACACTTTTTGTGGCGATTGATGGGAAGAGATTTCTAAAAGTTCTTTTTCTGAAATTTCTTCAATATCAAATTGAGGCATAATTACCCTGTTTTCGTCAATCCATTGCTTCGTTGCCAAAATTTTTATCACTTCAAAATGGCTTTTCAACAATTCGGCAATACTTTTTTCTCCTTCTACCAAAAATTGTTCATATTTTTGCCTTAGTTTTTTAATTTGAAGCGATTTTATAAATTTAACAGTTGTTTTGCTAATCATGGCTTTTGGTTTGTGGTGGCTTTGCTATTGTTTTCAGCCTACGGTTGCAAATCTACCAAATTAGTTCCACCTAATCAACATTTGTTGGTTAAAAATAAAGTGAAGGTAAACGAAGGCTCAAATAATATTTTCAATCAACTTATATCTGTTATTAGTTCGGAACAAGCTTTATACATCAAACACAAGCCTAACAGAAAAATATTGGTATTAGGTCGTTTTTATTTAAAGATGTATAATTTTGGTAGCAGCAAAAAAAATCCAAGTAAGAATGAACGAAAAAAATGGCGTAAATATTTAAGAAAAATTGGAGAGGCGCCTGTTTTGTTAGACAGTGTTGAAATAGAGAAATCTTGCAATAACATTAACAAATATTTGAATAATAAAGGTTATTATAATTGTGTGGTTAATTATAAGGTTAAATTTAAAAAGAAAAAAGCAACAGTAATTTATATCATTACTCCAAATGCACCATTTGAAATAAATAATGTATTTATCAATGCAGATGATGTTGAAATAGATAATTTTTTGAATAATTCAAAAGCCATTTCGTTTCTTAAAAATGGAAATAATTTAGATATCGATATTATTAATAAGGAGCGAAATAGAATTACTATTTTGCTTAGAAACAATGGTTACATTGAGTTTGGTAAAGAGTTCATTGATTTTGAATTAGACACCATAAATAAAAACAACAAAGTAGATGTTTTTATATCAGTTGCAAATAAATTGAATGGCGACAGATTTATCAGAAAAACAATCGATAGCATTGTAGTTAATTTTGAAAACGATTTTGATTCACAAAGTATTGAAAGGCCAACAGAATTTCAAGACATTGTATTTAATTTTAATGGATATCCTCTGAAACCTTTGGTCTTAACAAAAAATATTTTATTAAAAAAAGGAGCTGTTTTTTCGCAAAAATCGGTTGATGACACCTATGCTAAACTGAGCGAATTGCCTATTTTTAAATTTATTGACATAAAATTTGTAACCAGTTCAAAAGATTCAGTGAGTGGTTTGATGGCTGTTATAAATTTAAGAACTACCAAAAGACAATCATTCTCTATTGAGCCGCAAGGCATTGTTTCTCAATTGAACAGACTTCAAACTTCGCAAGTTGGCGATAACAGCAATTCTTATGGAATTGCAAACACCTTGATTTGGACAAATAGAAATTTATTTAAAAATGCAGAATTGCTTGAGGTGAGCAGTAATACGAGATTTGAAACCCAATTTTACAGATCCCCTGCTGCCAACCAATTGTT
>JBDNIM010000113.1:0-5594 GCA_041688295.1 Bacteroidia bacterium | reverse complement strand
ATTCTTTTTTTCCCATTACAAGGATCATAATTTTCGCAATCAGGATTTTTTGGGTCGCAGCATTTTTTTTTGCAAGCATTAAAAAAGAGGACACAACTCGCCACTAGGCAAGTAATTATCAATATTTTTTTCATAATTGTTTTTTAAAATTTAGTATTTTAATTTGTTTGTATCCCCAAATTTGCAAAGTATTGCACATTATTAATTCATCTTCATTTATTTTTCTAGCATTGAAATAAAATGTGTCAAAATAGTTCAAAGGCAATTCATTGGTGTAATATGAGCTATCTGCACTTGGGTCAAAATTTAATTTTTTAATAAAATTAAAGCCTTCTATAATCTTAATTTCATGTCCACAATTATTCATTGATTTCTCTAAATAAATGCCTTTGAAGTTATATTCTGGAATGTTTTTTGTTTTAGCACATTCTTTTTTGCACGAATACATCATGAGTATTACAGCAATGATATTGATTTTATAGGAGTCCATATTTATTAATTATTGTTATTTTTTTTATTGTTTTCATCTTAATATTTCATTTGATATTTTTTTGCCTGTCCATGTTTTGTTAACTAATGTAAATGGAGTATTTTTCGGGGCTTTCTCACCGGTTTTCAACCAATTTTGGTATGAAGTAATGTTATATTTGTATTGAATGGTAATTCTATTATTAAAAATTATTGCTTTATATGATAATGCAAAACTACCTTGAACTCCATCGGGAATATTTTCTCTTGTTCTTAAGATTGATTTGTATCCTATATAATTATCTCCACTAATACACATTTCTCCTTGATCTAAATAAAAAGGAGCTTGGGGCCATAATCCTTTAGGTAATCCAGCGACTGTTTCCGGAGTAGCACAAGAAATTACTCTATTAGGATTAGCTATATATCCAAAACTAACCATAAATTCATCATTAGGATTATCAGTATTAGATCCTCTCCAAGTTCCCCAAAATGGAGAAAGTCTTGGATAAATTGTATCATGTGACGATAGTTTTCGCAAAGCTTTTGAGTGAAATCTTTTAGTAACTGTATCTCTTTGTTTTTTGCCGATTAAACATTGAGAGTTTTTTTGAGTTATTAGCGTAACACTATAATCTCTGTCAGCAGGAAAATAACTTCTGCAAAGGGTTTTACTTCGTATTGTTTCTGCTCCTAATATCCAAATAAAACTATCGTTCTGGTGTTTAGGCACAAAGCAAATAGAATTGTGTCCATAGACAGTATCTGCTTCTGTAAACATAGTGTCCGTATATCTTATATCTCCCAAATACTCTCCTATAGTAAAATCTGCATTGGCTTCAGTTATATTTAAGCAAGGGTCATAATTTTCGCAATCAGGATTTTTTGGGTCGCAGCATTTCTTTTTGCAAGCATTAAAAAAGAGGACACAACTCGCCATTAAGCAAGTAATTATCAATATTTTTTTCATAATTTTAATTGTTAATGTTAAAACTAAATATTTTATCTTTTTTTCCATGATACATTGTTTTTAAATTTTAATTGCATATTGTTTTAATTTATTTTTTCTGCAATTAATAGTTCATCTAAATACCCTTGCGCTTTTTTAGGACCCCTGCTTTCAAAAACTTTGTATTTTACAAATAGTTTGTTCTTTTCCCTTACAAATAAGGCATCTTTAATTTGATAGCGAACCCCCTTTTCATCAATTACATCAGGGAAGCTAAAAGTTTTTGCACTTTTGTAACCACCGCCTATTACTCTAATTTTATCTTCTTTGTTCCATTTATTATATAATCCAAACATACTAAAAGTGTATTTTGTATGTAATCCAACCCCGTCATTTTCAAAAGAATCCCTAAATCTTATAAACAAATGCATGGTATCAATTGGGTTGCTTTTCAAATATCCAATATAATTTCCTGTAAACAAAGGAGTATATGCGTCTTCTTGAACTACTATTTGATGAATTGTGGTGTCAAAATGTGTTATATTGCCGTTGCAAGTATTAGGATTTCTTTTGCCAATCAACAGTAAATTAAATTTCATTGGTTTATTAAACCACATTTTAAAAGATTTTGTTGTTCTAACAAAACTAGGGTCACCTTCAATTAACCATTTGTATTCATCAAAATTGTTGATTGATTCAAAATAATTATCATAGGATAAAAATAGGGTATCAGTGGTATATTTTGTACCCATACTCTTATTAAAATCAAACAAATGTTGTGGCTGAATGATAAAGGTTGCCTTTAGGTTTTTATATTTTTCGCATGGATTTTCACGTTTTTTTTTGCAGGCAGACAAGCCCACAATTAGCAAGACTGCTGAAAGTTTAAATATTTTTTTCATAAAATTTATTTATTTAAAATTGCATTTAACTTTTGCTCCAATAGGTCTAGTTTCGCTTTTTGTGCAAGCAAATCATCCTCTTGAGCTTTCAGTTTTTCGTCTTGTGCAATGCTATACAGCGTGAGTTCTTCAATTTTTTGTTGTTGCAGCTTTTGCAATTCACCCACATCTTGCCCTTTGTTCAAAACACTGTCTTGGCTAGGCATGCCTGGCGTGTGGCTGTGTTTTTGGATATAGGTTTTCACATCTTGGTTCATCATTTTTTTGATAATTAGAATACAAATTAAAATCAAATTTCCCGAATAAAAAATTTATTTTTTATTTTATTAAGTTATTTATTTTCAAAATATCATCTTTTAAGTCTAAAACAGGAGTGAAATCTGAAGCCACTTTAGGCGCCAAAACACCTTCTTGTAACATCAATTCTTTAGATTGAAACACCCTAATTTCATCGTAAATTCCAGACTTTAAAAACGCCTCTAAAACCAAAGCCCCGCCCTCCACAACAAGGCTTTGAATTCCCATACACCAAAGTTTATTTAAAATAGAAGGCACCTCCATTTTCTCCAATTTACAAAAACGCAAACTGCCAACCGTTTGTTCTTCTTTTAAATTAAAAACCATCGTTTTTTGACTTTGGTCATAAAAAAACAAATCTTTGTTCTGCGTTTCTAAGTGGCTGTTTAAAACTATTCTTATGGGTTGATTTGTGCCTAAAAAGCGATTGTTCAATTTCGGATTGTCTTTTAGTAAAGTATTTTTTCCTGTCAAAAAAGCCATTTCTTCTGTCCGCCATTGGTGTAGCAAGAGTTGGGCAAGCGGCCCACTAATTTTTGACTGATTTTTGCTCCAAATAAAACCATCCTTAGATTCGGCCCATTTTAAAATAACAAAAGGTCTTTCTTTTTGATGAAACACAAAAAACCGTCTGTTTAAAGTTTTATTTTCCTTTTCAAGGACTCCTACTTCAACCTCTATTCCCGCATCTTTTAGCATTTGAACGCCTTTACCTGCCACTTTTTCATGTGGATCTAAACAAGCAACCACTACTTTTTTCACCTTGTTTTCTATCAATAAATTAGCGCAGGGCGGTGTTTTACCAAAATGAGCACAAGGTTCAAGTGAAACATAAACTGTGGAAAAAGGCAAAAAGTTTTTATCCTTAACCGATGCAATGGCATTGACCTCGGCATGGGCTTCGCCATATTTTTCATGATAGCCCTCCCCTATTATTTTATCATCACAAACAATTACACACCCCACCATTGGATTGGGCGCCACCGCTCCAAAGCCTTTTTTTGCCAATTGAAGGCAACGGTGCATATATTGCTCATCTTTTGTCAAAAAAAATTATAAATTGAGTGAAAGATTTAACAATTCTTTTGCGTTTTGTTTGGCAATTTCTGTCGGCTTGCTACCGCTCAACATATTTGCAAGTTCATCTATCCGCTCATTTTCAGCTAGTTGATGAATGGCGGTTTCTGTCAAACCGTTGTTTTCTTTCTTGCTTACAAAATAATGATGTTGTCCACTCGCTGCAACTTGTGGCAAATGTGTAATGGCTATTAATTGATGGTTTTTTGCTATTACCTGAAACATTTTGCCAATATTGGCAGCCACTTTCCCCGAAACACCGGTGTCTATTTCATCAAAAATCAATGTTCCCAAATGATTGCTCGAAGCCTCAATGGTGCGAATAGCCAAAGCCAATCGGCTAAGCTCTCCTCCCGAAGCCACCTTTCCAATGGCTTGCGGTTCTACCCCCAAATTGGCCGAAAACTTAATCTCTAAATTCGTTTTTCCGTATTCATCAAACTGCTCTTTTTTATTTAAATCAAATTGCAAAACAGAATTTGGCATTTCCAATTCATGCAACAAGTCTTGTATCTTGGTCTTCACTTGTTTTGCACTTTCCGCTCTACTTTCAAACAATTGCTTACAAAGCAGATTCATTTGCGTTTCCAACTTTGTGTTTTCCTCTATTAACCTAATAATATCTTGGTCTATTGTGCCAATATTTTGCAACTTTTCATCTATCGAACCAAAGACGGTTAACAATTCATTGAAATCTGTAACGCCATGTTTTCTTTTTAATAAATAAATGGCATTGATACGCTCGTTCACTTCGTCCAATCTTTTTTCGTCTATCAAAACCGAGTTTTGCAAACCGTCAAATTCCGCAGCAATATCTTTTAATTCTAGAACAACAGACTGCACCCTTTTTTCTAATTCTGCAATGCTAGGACTACTGTTTGACAGTGTTTTTAGTTTTGTTTTAACAGCGTTAAGCATCGGAACAACAGATTGTTCGCCACCTTCTATGGTTTGGCTACCCATTTCGGCCGTTTGAATAATTTGCTCTGCATTACTCAATAATTGTAGTTCCTTTTCAAGATTAATTTCTTCGTTTTCTTTCAAACTGAGGGCGGTAAACTCATTGAGCAAAAAATCTAAATAATCTTTTTCTTTGTTCATCTCCAATTGTTGTTTTTGAAGATTATAAATAGCCGTTTCGTTAGTTTTAAATTGTTTAAAAAAGGTTTTATAGCTAATTAATGTAGCATCATTTTTTGCAAAAGCATCCAATAGATTAAACTGAAAAGCAAGATTAGACAAATGGGTGTTTTCATGTTGAGAATGTATCATCACCAACTTTTCCGTCAATGTTTTAATAGCTTGCAGCGAAGCTGGCGTGTCGTTCACAAAGGCGCGGGTTTTTCCATTTGCCAAAATTTCTCTTCTAATAATGGTGGTCGATTCATAATCAAGTTCCAAGGTATTGAAAACCGCTTGCAACTTATATTTTTCTATTTCAAATTCGCCTTCAATCACACATTTAGTATTTTCTTCGAGTTGAAACTTCTCGGCCCTATTGCCCAACACCAAACCCAAAGCATCAAGAATTATTGATTTTCCAGCACCTGTTTCGCCCGTAATAATATTGCAGCCGTTCTCTGGGAAAAAATCGAGATTTTTAATTATTGCAAAGTTTTTTATCGATAATCGTTTGAGCATTTTTTATTTACTTAAAATTTGCGACAGCTTCCATAAACCATCGTCTATTGTTTTTTTCTTAGAAATGGCATCGGAAAATGAAGTTAAAACCACTTTTTGATTCACCATTCCAACACATTTATTTCTCTCGCCTTTCAGCAAATAATCTACAGCGGCATTGCCCAATGCACTTGCCAAAATCCTATCATTCACTGATGGTTTTCCGCCTCTTTGAATATGTCCCAAAACTGAAACACGAATATCAAATTCAGGAAACTTTT
>JBDNIM010000112.1:0-2521 GCA_041688295.1 Bacteroidia bacterium | reverse complement strand
TGAGCCCAACGAGCTACCACTGCTCCACCCCGCGATTTATTGGACTGCAAATATAGTGTAAAAAATTATATTTAACAAAAGAAAAAAAACAAGTGGTTATATTTAGTGAAATAGATGAAGGTTAACCGTAAGCAAACCATATTTCAAGAAAGCCAAGTTGTTGCCTGTCCATTTCCATTCTTGGCCACTTTGATCTTTATATTTAGAGAAACCAACATCAAAATTAACACCCGTTTCTATGCTTAGAGAAACGAATTGAAACGGACGATAGCGCAACCCAAAAGCAGGATTAAGCCCGAATGAATTAACTTTATTTGTATAATCTGAAAATGTATAACCAGCAATTCCATTAAATCGTTCGCTTTTCCCACTGAAATGTGAGTTGATATAAATAAAGTCTAAAGAAAGAAAAGGCGTTAGTTGCGATTCAAATATATTTTTTTGAATGCCAACTCTAAAGCTAGAGGAAGATAATTTGCCTTTGTTTCTCGATAATAAAAATCCATCTCTAGCTTCAACTTTTTGGTCGAAATTAATATTAAAAAAATTGGCACCTACTTTTACTGCAAATTTGTCAAAATGCTTTTTTATTATAAATCCATTAAACAAAAGCTTGCTGGGTTTGTAATCAGAAAAAGCAATGGCACTTACGCCTACTTCATATTGTCTGTATCTGCTGTTTGGATCTTTGTTTTTACACATACACAAACCATTTTGGGCTGTATTAATCAATGGATTTAATACGAGAAGGCATAAAATCAGAAAAGTTTTCATTTTTATTAATTGGCATACAAACTTAAGTGAATTTTTGTAAAGTATTACTAACCATTGATACTTTGTTGTATAATAGTCTAATTGTCAATGGGTTTAAATTTAAAGAAATGTCATAATTGCGTCAGATTTATTATTTTTTTGGGGGTGAGTTCTAATTTTTATGTTACATTTGTATAAAAATATTACATTATGATAAAAAATTTTACAAAACAATTAATGATTCTCTTACTGTTTTTTGCAGCAGGAAATCAAACACTAAAAGCCCAAGTTTGCAATATTATTGGCGACAGTATTGTATGCGAAAATGAGCTTGTTTCTTACACAACAAGCAACACTGGTGTTGGCTACACTTATCAATGGAATGCTCTAAGTGGTGTTTCTGTTGGTTCTGGTTCAAACATAACTGTTACATGGGGAAACCCGGGTTCAGGCTTTGTAAATCTTATTGTCAGAAATGCCTTAAACCAAGTGGTTTGCTCGGCTTCAAAACCCATTGTAATTAAAGCCGCCCCAAAACCTTTTATCTTACCTTCACTTGTTACACTTTGCGGTTCTCAAGATTCTATTCGAAAACAAGGTGGCACACCTCAAAGAAAAGACGGCAATGAATGTTTGAGTGTTTGTGATTCTACCTGGATAACCTATTCTGTAATTAATCATTCGGGAAGTTCTTATGCATGGACAGTTACTGGTTCCGCAACGGTTGTGCCGAGTGTAACAAATACCGTTCAGGTGTATTGGACAGGTGTTGGAACTGGTGCAATTAAAGTTATTGAAACCAATGCTTTTGGATGTATTGGTCAAGATGAACTTTGCGTAGTGATAGTGGCTAAACCAAATGCTTCTTTTACAACCATGCCAGCAGCTAGCGGTGGGGTTGTAAATGCTTGTTTAAACCAAAATATTCAATTTATTAATACATCTAATGCCGGAGGCGGCAGTCCTTTATGGACATACACTTGGGTTTGGGGTGATGGCAGTTCTACTGTTCTAACAAGCCCAACAACTGGCAATGCAACCCATTCATATATTGCAGCAAATTCTTATCAAGTCATGTTGATTGTAGAAAATGAATGCCATTGTAAAGACACCGCTTTTATTAAAGTTGTGGTAGATAGCAAACCAGGTCCAAAAATTGAATGTGTGAGCACTGTTTGCCCAAATACAACTGTAACCTATAATTCAGTATCAACTTGCCCAAACTATTTGTGGACAGTTATCAATGGTTCAATTGTTGGAAGTAATATCAACCAAACTGTAACTGTAAATTGGGGAACTGTTGGTCCGGGATATTTAACATTGCAAACCATTGGTTGTGCTGGCACATGCACTTCGCCAACAACAGTAGTTGTGCCAATTGTTTCTCCTGTTGCAACTATTACAGGTAAATCTTTGGTGTGCGACTATGATTGCGAAGAGTATAGCATTTCATGTACTATTCCTTTGCATAGCATTGTTTGGTCTGCGCCTGCAGGGGTTACCATTACATCGGATTCCATTGATGTCAATAAAATTAAAGTTTGTTATAATAACACAAGTTTCACATCGGGCAATATAACTGCTACTTATTTTTTCAATATTCCAGGTGCCACACCAAAACTATCTTGTGGCGGAACAGCAACATTAGCCGTAACAAGAAAACCTAAGTTATATTTATATTACCCAACTGAGATTTGCGATTTAACAACATTGCCGCCATCTCATAACACGGCAGCTTCAGGTAATATTTTATGGGAAATTTTTGCAG
>JBDNIM010000111.1:0-4546 GCA_041688295.1 Bacteroidia bacterium | reverse complement strand
TGATGGAATTGAGCCAAAGTATGACAATCATTGGGCAGGGGAGCATTGTAGTTGTTAGAATGAATAAATCTGATTTCTCTGTGGCAGATATTGTTAGAATTGTGGAGTATAATGATGTGAAGGTTTTAGGTTTTTTAACCTTTGACAATTCTGAATTTGAAGCTATTGAAGTGCATTTAAAATTAAATACTAGGGTTTTAAGAAATGTTTTGGCCACACTAGAAAGGTATAATTACAATGTTGTCGAATATTTTAATCGTGAGGATATTAACGATGATAACGGTTGGCGATACGAAAATCTTTTGAAATATATAGGTTTGTAGCGTTCAATTTTGAAGTATCCTTTATTCATATTTTTTTCTTTGGCTTTGTTTTCTTTAAAAGCGCAAACCACGCGTGCTTTTTTTGTAAAAGACATTCAAATTATGGGTAATAAAAAAACCAAAGACAATATTATTATCCGAGAAATGGCTTTTAGAGTGGGCGATACTTTAAATAATTTGGAATACAGCATTGACCAAAGTAGAAGACAATTGTTAAATCTATTTTTGTTTAATGAAGTGGAGATAAAAGCCGAAGACTCTATTGTTTTGGTTAAAGTTACCGAAAGGTGGTACATTTGGCCCAGTCCAAAATTGACTTATGCAGACAGAAATATTAACCAATGGTTGCTGACCAAAGACCCCAAAAGGCTTATTTACGGAACCGACATTGAGTGGTATAATTTTAGGGGAAGAAACGAAACCATTAAACTGAATTTGAGAATGGGATACACCCGTTTGGCTAACCTAAACTATATGATGCCTTATTTTAATAAAAAGCAATCGTGGGGGTTAAATTTTATTGTAAACTACTCTGACAACAAAGAAGTTTGGTATAAAACGGAGGACAACAAAGTGAGGTTTTTTAACGACAACAACACGCATTTAATTAATAGAAAAGGCATTGAGGTCGCAGCCATTCATAGAAAAGCTATTTTTAATTACCATAGGTTTTATGCCGGACATAGGCAAGTTTCTGTTGCCGACACCATAGTCAAAAGAGAAGTGAATGCAAATTATTTATTGAACCAAGCCGTTAATCAAAAGGAAACCTATTTTGGATATAGTTTCACTTTCGATAAGCGCGATTTTAAAGGCTATCCATTAAGGGGAATGATGGTAAAACTGAATGTAGAGAATAGTGTGTTTTTTGGTCAAAACCTTGTTTCGCAAACGGTTAAAGGATCTGTTTCTAAATATGTGAAACTATATAAAAATATATATAACGCCAGTTTTTTTGGTTTCAGATGGATGCAATTTAACAAAAATGCCCCCATTCCTTACAACAAAATAACCGCACTGGGCTACGACAGAGATTATATTCGTGGCTATGAGCTATATGTAATTGATGGGGCACACTTTGGTTTAGCAAAAACAGAATTTAAGTACCGCATTTTTGAACGAAAAACTAAGTTTGTGAGCAAAGTAAGAAATTACGAGAAAGCGAATGTTGCCGTTTTTCTAACCGCCTTTGCCGATGCAGGATATGTTCAAAACAACAATACAAGCAACCTTTTGCTCAACAACAACACAATGCCCAACAGCCTTCAATATGGTTATGGTGCTGGAATAAACTGTGTTTTGTTCTACGATTATTTGGTAAGAATAGAATTTGCCCAAAATAAAATAAACGACCATCGTTTCTATTTAAGTTTCATAACGGCAATTTAGTTGCAAAACTTAAATAAAAATAATTTCATTTAACCTTCACAAGGGTATGAATTATTTTTTTACCCATGAAAGTATCAATGTATAAATAATGCAATTCGTTTTTATCAACCAAGTATCGAGGGCTTTTCTTTCCTGTTTTCAAAGGGCCTCTCGCCTTGTTTAAAGAATCGTTGTTGAACCTGTTTGAGAAAGTTTCCATTATAATAGTGTCATTTTTCAGTAGCCAAATGCCTTTGGCTGTGTTGCCGCAATTTTTCTCTATGAATGTAGAGTCTCTATTTAAAAAAATTGAACTTCTCAAACGGTATGATCTATTTTGAACATACCCCATATATATTTGTTGCACGAAGTTGTATTTTTTACTTTGATATTCACCAGCTACATCGATAAATGTTTTTTTTGATGCGCAAGCGGAAAGCAGGACAACAAGAATTATTATAATGTTTTTTCCCATCAAAATATTGAATAAATTTAAAGTCCCTCTCCCCAATTCTCAAGCTCCTCTTTGCTCCAAAGTTCAGGAAAGAAAATCCTTCTTTGATACTTTGGGTGCATGTATTTGCGCCAATCGCTGCCACCCGTTGCCTCCGCATTGCCAAGATATTTGCCCGCAGCATGATAATGCGCCATCACCCACGAAATATTTACCGTGTAATCATAATGTCGCATGGCCGAAACTAATGCTGCATCTTGCCTCACAGCCTCAGGCAGTTCCTTAAAACGGGTCCATAAATTGGAGGTGTTATAAGCCTCCATTTTGCCCAACAACATGGATTTATACTTCTCTTCAAACAGCGTTAACATGGTGTTTTTTGCCCCCGTAGCATGGTCTTTGCCCGCAGCCTGCCAATACAAATGCTCAAAAGCATGGTCTATTGGCGTTTCTCTATCTATCGTGGCTCGAAAACGGTTATCAATCAAATTTATAACCTCCGTAGAAGCAAACTCTATCAAGCGATATTGCGCACTTTGAAACCCACTAGCAGGTGTCAGCGTGTTGCGAAACTGCATATATTGCTCCCTCTGCATGCCATCGCCCATAATTTCGAACGAAGACGAAAGCATGTCGAAATAACGGCTCACACGCATCAGTTTTTCTGTGAAAAGTGCCGCCTCTATTTCTTTAGAATCGCTCACCTGATTAATTTCCCACAAAATCATTTTAAACAACAATTCATTAATTTGATGATACATAATAAAAACCATCTCATCGGGCAGCGTTGTGCGCTGAATTTGCAGCCCTAGCAAGGCCTCCGGCATAATATAATCCCAATAATTCATGGGTTTTGCATACACCAAACCTTCAATGTGCGTGTCCGCATTTTGCCCAATGGCCGCAAACTTTTCGTCCAATTTGCCATCAAATCTATTCTTTTATCGGTAATTGTTTCCATAATATAGGGTTCAAAATTATCGAAAAATAAACACAAATAAACATGATTTTTCTCATGTTTAAAAAAAGCAAGCTTTTTATGTTTTCAAAATTATGTGTCAGGCGCAATAAAACGCAATATGAATTGATTGCGAATTTTATATAATTTGTTAGAAGAGCGTTTATATCAAAAACATAAAAACTGGACTTTGGGCAGGGTTTTATGTTTCTGATGAAGTTTAATAATGATAATTAAATCAATCATTAAAATCCCAAAAAAATATATTTGCTTATTCTTAGGATTTACTCCATATTTGCAAACTGTTTTTTCAAAACATCAATTATGAATTAAAGCTGTTTTTATTAGTTTTAGCTTATGTTTTGCGTAAATGGAAAACTAAAACAATTTAAATAGGTCTGCGAAAGCCAACGGGCTGACCACCCAAAGTGACGCAAAAAAAAGTGGAGTCCATAACCCACTTAAAAAAAAGGGGCGTAATCCGAAAAGCCATATGAGTAGGAAAAATTTAAATTATAAAAAATGAAAAATAAAATTATTTTATTTATGGTTCTTGTATTAGGATCTGCTTTCTTGTTTACAGGATGCACAAAAGAGGAAACTAAACCAGCAGTAACTTCGGGTGGTTTAATTGTTAAAGCAAAATTGGCTAATTCAACTGGTTTTTTGAAAAATGTTAATATTGGTTTGGCAACATCACAAGACAATTTAGACAATTCAGTTTATTTGCAAGATTTAAAATCAGATGCTAATGGCAATGCTAATTTTGGACAATTAAATCCTGGTAATTATTATTACGATTGTTCAACAACAGTTGCTGGTACTGATTATTATGGTGAAGGACAAGTTCAAATTGTTAAAGGTACTGATTTAACACTTACATTAGTATTAGAAGAGGATTAATTAAGTAGATTGTAATTATATATATTGTAACAAATAGTATAATTTCAACCTACATATTAGTACTACATGCTTTTAATAATAATAAAAAAGCATAAAAAAACCGCATTTAGCGGTTTTTTTATGCTTATTTGTTTTTAAGAATTAGCTTAAATATATTAATGATTGACTATTGAAAGATATAAACCAATCCTCCAAAAAACCAAACCCCAAAAAAAACCTGCCTTGTGGGCAGGTTTTTTTGTATTATTATGGGAACTTACACAGCATCAAATTTTTAATCCTCTACAACTGTAACCTCTACAGTAATTGGTGTGGGAGAACTGTTTAAAAACACAAGTGAATTACCATTGTCGGCTAGTGTAGAACTTAGCAAAGTGCTAGATGCCCCAGCTACAAGTGTGTTTGGCGGATAATAATATCGAATATGCTTTCAATATAGTCCAATCACCGCTGCGCTTGGTTGTCCTATTTTCAAGCTATGTCTCCGCTCAAGAAATTGTACTTTTTGATTTTACAAAAAAGAATTTCTAAGGCGGAGCT
>JBDNIM010000110.1:0-5152 GCA_041688295.1 Bacteroidia bacterium | reverse complement strand
TGCACCAAACACCACAACAACAGGTGCTGGGCTAGTTTCTATTAATGCAGCCGTGCCAAGAAACACACCAACCATCATTGCAAATAATGTATTAGCACCATCCAACACTGCGCCCAATGCCATCACTGCAAATTATACAGGCGATATTGACCCAACAGGCGGTGTAGTTATTACTTTACCCCCTCAAGTCATTTTCAATTTTGGTGCCATGCCTATGGTAGTTTTAGACAATTCTTTATTTTTAAACCCAAATGTTGTTGTAACCAAAACATTGGCCTTATAATTATGCACCCATCAGTATTAAAACAAATAGTTCCGTCAGCAAACAACAATGTCATTGTTTTTAAGAAAAAATATGACACGATGGATATTATTGAATTAATAAAAAAATCATTGCCAATGGCTCGTTTGCAAACCGTCAAACTAGCAAGAAAACTAAGAGGTGCAACCGAAGAGCAAACAAAGAGAAATATATTTAAGTTTTTAAAAACCATTCGTTATGAAATAGACCCGGAAGGCACTCAAGTAGTTCCATTGCCTAGCAAAGTTTTAACGGACAACAAAACAGACTGCAAAGGATTATCCATTCTTACCCATGGCCTATTGTTCAACAACAACATAGACCATGCAATAAGGTTTGCTAAATATAAAAACAGCGACCAACCGAATGAATACACCCATGTGTATTGCATAGCCCCCGTTAAAAATGGATACATAACCATAGATGCAGTTGCAGACAGCTACAATATGGAGTTTCCAAACATGAACCCAAGCCCCCTAGACATTAATTTTATAATGAAACCAAACAGTAGTATCAATGGCAAACCCTCTTATATAGGATTTAGAGTAAACAACCCTTTTAAATTTCTCGCAGAACAATACAACGACAGCAAGTTAAAAGATACTTTAAGCGATGCACAAAATAGCGTGAAAGCTAAAACAGATCAGTTTGTTGGCTGGGTTAAAGAAAAATCAAAAGACATTGAAAATGCGGCATCAAAAGCCCTAGACCTTTTTAAAACCGCTATTGGTGCGCCTGGCAGAGGTGCATATTTAGCATTGCTGAATTTGAATTTTAGGGGATGGGCCAGTTTATGGAACTATGGCAGAATGACCGAAGAGGAACAAGCAGCCAAAGGGCTTTCTCCTGTTTTTGCAGCAAGCATAAAAGGTGCATACAATGCCTTTAGTTCAAAGTGGGTAAAATTGGGAGGTAACAGAACCGAATTGAACAATATTTTAAGACTAGGCGCAACCAGAAAGCCAATATTAGGAAAAAACAATGCAGCCATTAAAGGCATAGGAGAAGTAACTCTTGCTTCCATTCTTGGTATTATATCAGTAGCTGCGCCAGTTGTTGCAATGGTTTCTGGCATAATAGGCGATATTGTAAAAGACAACAAAGGCAAAATGCCTCCAGAACTTAAAGACACGGATGATGGCAGCGATATTGATGAAAAAGGAAATATAAAAAGCGACAACACCATGGTTTATGTTCTTGGTGGTGGTTTAGCATTATTTGGAGTGGCTTATTATTACAACAAAACTAAAAAGAAAAATGGAAAATAACAAAGGATTATACATGATCTCCGGTGTAAAAAATGAAACCATCACTTCTATAACAGATATTGTAAAAAAAAACCCTGTTTTAGTTATAGCAGCCGTAGCAGCCGCATTTGGAATTTACAAATTAGCAACTAACAAATAAGAAAATGGATATTATAAAATTAAAATTACAACTGGCCAATGGCGAAATCACAACTGAAGAGTTTATTTCATCAATTGAAAAAGACGAAACCCCACAGGCCTACTCTTTAAATGTAAAACAAACATTGGCTCTAATCTCTAAAATGGACACCATTTTGGAAATTGAAACAATTTTGAAAGACGAAACAAGAAAAACTGTTTTAGACTTTGCAGCTAAAAGAATCAACACTTTATCACAAATATAAATCAACAAAAAAAAATGGCAACACCATCAACAAACACAGGAAAAATTCCTGCAAAAACCAAATATGCTAAATTAGTTAGCAGAAAAAAAAGTTTTTGTGAAGGAAAAACAACAAAAGCAGCAGTAAAGAAAGAGGCTAGAGCCTATGTTCTGGATGCAGTAAAAAAAGCAACCAAAAAAGCAGCAGTAGGAACAAAAATCACGGCTGCAAAAAAAGCTAAAAAGGAAGCAGAAAAAACAGCTAAAGGAGTTTTAACAAGAGCATGCAAAATGTCTGCAAACATTGCTGGCAAGAAAAAAGCAGCAAGCAAAGCAAAGCCAAAAGCAAAAGCAAAAACGGCCACTAAAAGAAAATCAACCAAAAAAACCAAATAAGCCATGTGCAAAAAATGCGTTATATCAGGACTTTTTAACAACACAAAAATGAAAAAATCAAAATCAAAATTAAACTTCAAAGGCATGTTAGCCCCCGTTATCGGTGGTGCTGGCGGTGCAGCCCTAAAAATGGGATTGAACTTTGCAATCAACACGATTGACAAAGCAGGAAAACTAAATGCCAACAAAAAAGCACTTGTATCATTGGCTGTGCCAGTGCTTGCTAGTATTGTGGCTCCTAAACTTGTAGCTTCGCCATTGGCGCAATCTGTAATTTCAGGACATTATGCAATTACTCTTTATGAGTTAGGCCAATCACTGTTACCAGAAGCTATTGCAGCTAAAGTTGCAGGATATTATCCAGAAGGAATTGCAGGATATTATCCAGAAGGAATTGCAGGATATTATCCAGAAGGCATGGCAGGTGTTCCCAATCTTCCATTCCAACCAGATACCTCAATGTCCGCAGTAGCATAATTCTGCAAAATTCCCAAATCAAAATCAAAAAAAAAAAATAAAAAAAAATCAAAATGAAAAAAATCAAAGTATTATTAGTATTAATGTTTGCAAGCCTATTGGCTTTCGATGCAAACATGGCGTTAACCATTGGCGCAGCAGGTGTCAGTTTCCTAGTTGGCCCAGACAGGGTGAGAGCATTGTTTAATGCGTTAAAAGATATTCCAGGCATATCGTTACAAGAGTCTTATTTAAGACAAGAAAGTACAGTTGTAAATACAACTGGAACTTTTAACTTCGATTTCAGAAAACAAACCAATAGTTCAAACACAACTGTTGAACCTCAATTGCAACTGTTAGGCAACAATGATTTGTTTATTGCAACGCATGTTGGCGTTTATTTGTATGAAGCGAATACAACAACACCAGGAAGAGTAAGAGGCGGATTGCAAACAGGTGTGAATCCAACTTATTTCACAACAACAGCCTTTTTTACTATCGACCATTTAAACCAACTTTATGAAGGTAGATTGAAGTTTAAAGTTGCATCAACGGAACTTATGGAAGCTATTGACATGACGCAATTCAATGAACTTTCTCCAACTCAGCTAGGTGTGAACACTACAACAGGTGTAGCAGGCCCAACTTTTGGTGGAAGTAGAAGAGCCGAACAAGGCATTAAAGATTTGAGCACTTTTGCAGTAATGGATGGCAGCCAAGATAATTTGTTCATCATTGAGTGTCCAATATTCAATGGTATTCAATACCAAAATACTGGTGCCAACTTGCAAAACCGTTTGGTTTTACAAACACATGGCGTTTTGGTTAAAGGCGGAACTCGCAGCTTGAATTTAATTAAAGAGCAAATCTCTTTAATCTCTTAAAAAGACAGTCTATTTTGTTCTAAATAAAAGATGGGCTGCTGAAAACGGCAGCCCTCTTTTTTAAAAACAAAATTCAAATTAAATATCCACTTTTTAAAAACAAAACAAAATGTCATTTCAAAACATAAAAAACCTAAAGGCCGTAGATATAATTTTGCAAGTCGATAATTCCAAAACTAAATTTGAAGTTAACGAAGTTCGCAAGTTGAACCCATCATCTAAAAAAAACAAAATTGTTGTTAGATGCCTGCAAACTTACATAAACACTCGTTTGGCGGTTACTGCAATAGGAAAAGCTGTTGCATCAGAGGCAGCAGTAAGAGATTGCTATTTAGTAATAGTTGATGGCGATGAACAAGTATTGGACACCATAGCTTTGCAAAATCTTTTACCACTTGATTATAATGGTGAGAGATTCTTTGTAAACTACGACAATGTAGATTGGAGTAGATCTTACATCCAATTTGGTAGAACAACAAACTTACCTGTGCTAGCATCAGCAACAAATATTGTTATCACTGTATTTTTTACAGAAGAGCCAATAGAAGAGCCAATAAATTAACCAACAGAACAAAATAGATTCCCCCATTTTTAGAATAAAAAACCATGATACACATAGACAATGTAATAGAACTTGTAGAAACAGCAAAAACACCTTACTGGATATTATACACAAAGTCGCAAAGAGGGCAGGGCAGCAGTCCAAGAATGTATAGTATTGAACCAGTGGAAGGTTCGGAACAAGACATGGACGAAAGTTTAGACCACTTAAAAAAGTGCCTATCCTATTTAGTTGATGGAAAATACATCATCAGGACTTTTGTAGATGAAAAACAGAAAAAAAACAACTTTTTCGAAACTGAATTTGTTGTAACAGGCAGACCAACAAGCAATTCAACCAACAACCCAAACATTGCAGGGATGCACAACCACTCTGCCAACCATGGTATTGGAGGGGCTAGCATTGGCGAAATTGTTCAAGAAAAAGTGAAAGCTGCATTAGATGCCAAAGAACTTGCAGAACTTCGCATACAAGTTTCTGAAATGCAACAGCACACAGAGGATCCAAGCGGTTTAAAAACCCAAGTAGCAAGAATGATGGGAGTGCTAAGCGACACAGCCCCACACATGATAGCCCCATTGATGGGTGAAGTTATCAATGTAGTTAAAGGTATTGCAGGTTTTTTCAGACCTGCAACCATTAGCGGACACCCGGAAACACATCACCATTACCCAAACCAAACACAACAACAACCCCCAATTAAAACAGACATGAACCAAGAAGAAATAGACGAAATTCAAAATGAGCTAGACAGCCAAGCAAATGAATATGCAGCAATATTATTAAGATTGCGTTTAGTAGATGCAGACTTGCTTAACACATTAAGCAAAATGGCATCAAAAGCTGAAAGCAACCCTAAAATATTAGATTCATTAAAAATGTTTTTATAAGTCATGGATAAAAAACAATCATTCGATTTTAAAC
>JBDNIM010000109.1:0-10881 GCA_041688295.1 Bacteroidia bacterium | reverse complement strand
GTATGATTGTTATAGGATTGACGGGAAAAGACGGTGGTTCAATGGCCAAATTATGTGATGTTGAAATAAGAGCGCCACATTCTGAATATGCAGACCGAGCCCAAGAAATACACATAAAATGTATTCATAGCTTGATTGATTTTATTGAAAGAAATTTAAGTGGTATCAACCCGTAAAGTGTTTAAGTTCGGAAAAGTTATTTTAAAGCATTTAAAACGCCTTAACCTGTTTAAGGTATATTTAAAATCTTGCTTTTTGATAAAAATGCGCTTTAATATTTAACCGAATCTCTTTTAATTTAACATTAATAAAAAACACAAGCATTCATAAGCCGCTAACACAAGAAGTGTTTACCCTTTTCCCTAACCCCGCAGACAAAACCATTGCCATAAACACCGCAACCGAAACGGAAATACAGATAATAAACACACTTGGTATGGCGTTGCTAAAAGCAAGCCTGCCCTCAGGAGAATCCATTATAGACATTGGCGGTTTACCCAGTGGCGTGTATTTTGTAAAATCAAACATGGGTGTAAAGAAATTGCTCATAGCGCATTAGCGCGAGTGCCGCTTTTTTAACGGGTCAATAAAATATATTCAGAAATTACTTTATTAATAAAATCGAGCCCTTTGTGTTTGGGTTCGTTTATTTCTAAAATGGTTTTAAGTTTCTCGGTAGCCAACTGCAAGGCCTCTTGGTGGGCTTTGTTTGGGTTGGATTTATAGCGTTTGCTAAGTTTTTTTAAAACAATAATGTCTTCATCTGTTAATTTTGTAATTAGGGGGTATTCAAAATCGCGGGCTTGTTCTGATTTGTCGTTCAGTTTTTTTATTTCATTTAAAGTAAAAAACTGATTGTTGTTGATGGAAATTACGGTTGTTTCTGCCAAAATATCGCCCAAGCGTTGCCCCCTTCTATTGCCCAAAATGACGGCACAAGCCACCAAGCCCAAGCTTAGGTAAATGTCTATTAAGCGCATACTCCATCTAGCAAAATAATCGAAAAATTCCATTTCGTTGCCCTTGCTTTTTATTACCTTAATACCCATCATTTTTTTGCCCAAGGTTTGCCCATTGCCAATAATTTCGGAAACCAAAGTATAAAACCCAATAATAATAAATCTAATAAGCGCAGTGAGAGAGGAGGGTTCAAACGCAAATGCAAACAAAGCAGAAATAATGGAGTAGAGGATAAGAAGGATAACACTATCAATGAAAAAAGCAAAGAAACGAGCCGAAACAGGCGCAAGCTTATATTCTATGCTTACATGTTGCGAGGTTAAAATCTCTATGCTGTTCAAGGGTTTAGTATTGCTCGTTTTTGTTAGGAAAATCGCCCGATTTTACATCGTCTATGTAATGTTCAATGCTGCCTTTTATGCTTTCGTATAAATTAAGATACCTGCGCATGAAGCGTGGGCTAAAATCTTTGTTGATGCCCAACATATCGTGCAACACCAGCACTTGTCCGTCCACATCGTTGCCTGCGCCAATGCCTATAATAGGTATTTTCAGCATTTGGGTAACCTTTTGGGCCAGGTCGGCCGGTATTTTTTCTAAAACAATGGCAAAACACCCAGAATCTTGCAGCAACAATGCGTCTTTTATCAGTTGGTCGGCTTCTTCTTTCTCTACCGCCCGCACAGCATAAGTACCAAATTTATAAATACTTTGAGGTGTTAGGCCAAGGTGTCCCATAACAGGCACACCAGCACTAATAATCCTTTTTACAGACTCTATAACGCCTTCGCCTCCTTCAAGTTTTATGGCATGCCCACCGCTTTCTTTCATAATTCTGATAGCACTAGACAATGCCTCTTTGCTATTGCCTTGATATGACCCAAAGGGCAAATCTACCACAACCAGTGCTCTTTTTACGGCTCTGATAACCGAACATGCGTGGTATATCATTTGATCGAGCGTTATGGGTAGCGTTGTTTCATGGCCCGCCATCACATTGCTTGCGCTGTCGCCAACCAATATAACATCGATGTTTGCATCGTCAACAATTTTTGCCAACGAATAGTCGTAGGCTGTTAGCATTCCAATTTTTTCGCCCCTTTGTTTCATCTCTTCAAGGGTGTGTACGGTTACTCTTTTGGCTATTTTTGTAGGTGTTACAGACATGTTTTCAAACCTAAAGGTTTTTTTTGTAAAATAAAAATTAATTCGCCATGTCTGCCAACTCTAGCCAACGCATGGTTTTTTCTTCCACCTGATGCCCAATTTGCTCTATTTTAGAAGCCCATTCTGCTAGTTCGGTGTGGCTTGTGCTGCCGCCATTCAGTTGTGCGGTTAGTGTTTCTTTTCCTTTTTCTAGGTTGGCAATCTCTTTTTCAAGGGTTTCATATTCGGTTTTCTCCTTGAAGCTCATTTTTTTCTTCTGCGTTTGAACATTAGATGAAGGCGTTTCTGCTGGCTTTTCAATTTTTTTTACTTCAACAATGTCTTCGGGCTTGGCGTCTGTATAGTCTGTGTAGTTGCCATAAAAATCTTTGATTTTTCCATCGCCTTCAAACACAAAAAGATGTTCTACCAAATTGTCCATAAAATATCTATCGTGCGAAACCAACACTAAACAGCCAGCAAAATTGCTTAAAAAATCTTCTAAAACATTCAGTGTGTCAATGTCCAAATCGTTGGTAGGCTCATCTAGAATAAGAAAATTGGGGTTGCTAACCAATACTTTTAGCAACTGCAATCTTCTGCGCTCGCCTCCGCTCAGTTTGCTAACAGGGGTATGCTGCATGTTTGGCGGAAACAAAAACATGTCCAGCAATTTGCTCACCGCCACCTGCTCGCCCGTGCCAAGGGTAACATATTCGGCAATTTCTTTCACTTCGTCAATAATACGATTCTCGTTGTTCAGGTTGTTGGTGTGTTGGGTGTAGTAGCCAATTTTAAGCGTGCTGCCATGTATCACCTCGCCCTTGTGTGGCGCTATCGATTGGGTAATAATATCTAAAAAAGTACTTTTGCCTATCCCGTTTTTGCCAACCACGCCAATGCGGTCTTTTTTAGTAAAAAGGTAAGAAAAATCTTCAATTATCTTTTTCTCACCAAATGTAACCGAAACATCATGAATCTCTATAATCTTGTTGCCCAATCTTGTTGTTTGAACAGATATTTCCATTTCATTTTGGTTCAAATTTTGGGTAGCCACTTCTTTTAAATCATAAAAAGCCTCAATTCTACTTTTGCTTTTTGTGCCTCTGGCTTTTGGCATTCTCCGCATCCATTCTAGCTCTTTAATCATCAAGTTTCGGGCTTTGCTAACCTCCACGGCATGAATGGTTTCACGCATTGTTTTTTTCTCTAAAAAATAAGCGTAATTGCCTTTATGGGTATATAAATTACCTTTGTCAAGTTCTAATATTTGTGTGCTCACATTGTCTAAGAAATACCTGTCGTGAGTAACCATTAAAAGTGTGATTTGATGGGCTGTCAATAGGTTCTCTAACCATTCAATGGCTTCCAAGTCCAAATGATTCGTAGGCTCATCCATGATTATTAAATCTGGATTTAACAAAAGCAATTGTGCCAAAGCAACCCTTTTTCTTTGTCCGCCACTCAGCGTTTTGTTCAAGGCAGTGGTTTCCGTAATGCCCAGTTTAGACAAAATTTGGTTAGATCGTTTTTCAAAATCCCAAGCATCCAAACGGCTCATTTCTTCGAGCAAAAAAGACATGTTATCGTTTTCCGTATCGATATTAACAAGCGCATCTTCGTAATCTTTAATCACCTTTACGGTTGGATTATCGTAAGAAAACAAAGTTTCCATAATGGTTTTGTTGTCGTCTAGCTGCGGTTCTTGTGGCAAATAGCCAACATTGCACCCTTTGGCCATTTTCAGCTCTCCGCTGTCGGGTTTCACTGTGCCAGCAATGGTTTTTAGCAAGGTGGTTTTACCCGTGCCATTTGCCCCAACCAAAGCCACTTTTTCTCCTTTGGCGATGCCAAAACTACTCCCATTAAACAGCCATTTTTCTGTAAAGGCTTTACTCAAATTATCAACAGACAACAAATTCATATAAGCCTGCAAAGGTAATCTATTATAAGCCTAAATAACACAACGAAAATCCATAAATAGATAAATTAGATTCAACTAGTTAATGCAACCCTAATGATAATAAATAAAGGGAATAATTAAAACAGATAGAGAATTAATAATTCTCACCCTCCTTTTATAGGTCGATTTTATTTCATGCTTTTACTATCGTTCCCCAACGATGCAAAAAATGAATAAACATATAAACCTCATGCAAAGATATGAAATAGCCGCACTTAAAAAAGCATTGATTAACATGTTTGCACCTTGTAAAGAACAAGTATTGAGTATAACCAGTGATAATGGAAGAGAGTTTTTTGAGCATCAAGCAATAGCAAAAAAGTTAGCTTCTAAATACTATTTTGCTCATCCAAATTTTGCTTTCTCATGGTAAAAAATCACTGTAAGCTTGAGGAATACAGTTATAGTTTTTTTTAATAAAGTGAAAAAAAGAGAAGCGGAGGAAAATAGCCTTGATGCCAAACTGCCTGAACCTAATGTGCCTGAAGCTTAACAGAATTTACAAATAATTACACGGACAGCGCAATGATTCTTCTGAGTGGTTTTGATTTACTTTGATCAAAGCTTTTGGGCATATCATAAATCCTTAACTAATATTTATTACAATGCTTTTATATTTTCTACAATGGCTTTTTTTATCAGAGCCATGTTTGACGGGTAGGGGAGTATCGTATTTTTTTATTTACAAGCCCAAAAAGAACACCCTGCCTAAATAAGACCAACAATAAAATATTAAACCAACACAATTTTTCTATGCTTTTGACCCCAAATTGCAATTTGGCCAATCAAAGGCTCTAGCGATTTGCCGTGTTCTGTAAGACTGTAAACTACTGATATAGCATTTATTGCTTCAGCTTCGCGAAAAACGAGTTTATTCATTTCTAAATATTTTAACTCTTTGGTCAAAGTTCTTGGGGTAATACTTCCTAAATCTCTTTTTTTTACTATTGTTAGGGTTGCATTAACTAGTTGAATCTAATATTTGTGTTTATTAACTAATTTATTTTCATAACTACATCTATTTAACTATTTTTGCACCTAACATGAAATTTGGAGTTGTTATTTTTCCAGGAAGCAATTGTGATAGGGATTTAATTGAAACATTAAATGCTATTTCCAATCAAAAAGTTGAAGAACTTTGGCACAAAGACACCGACCTTAAGGGGGTTGACTTTATATTTTTGCCAGGTGGCTTTAGCTATGGTGATTATCTTAGAAGTGGTGCTATTGCAAAACTTAGCCCTATTATGCAAAGCGTTAAAGAACACGCAGAAAAAGGTGGTTATGTAATGGGTGTTTGCAACGGATTTCAAATTTTATGCGAAAGTGGACTGTTGCCAGGCGCCCTTTTACGCAACAAAAAGCAACAGTTTTTATGTGAAAATGTTTTTCTAATGGCAGATAATACTAGTCTAAAAACCACCAATAAGTTTAGTAAAAACAAAGCATATAAAATACCAATTGCTCATGGAGAAGGTAATTTTTATGCAGATGAACAAACACTAAATACAATTGAAAAAAATGGGCAAGTGATGTTTAGATATTGTAATGAAAATGCAGAAATTACAGCAGAGTCTAATCCAAATGGTTCGCTGAATAACATTGCTGGCATTTGCAATGAAGGCAAGAATGTTTTTGGAATGATGCCACATCCTGAAAGATGCTATGTAGATTACTTGTTAAACGAAGATGGCAAGTTTGTTTTTGATAGCATAACTGCTTAATTTTTATTAAACTTTTACAGAAACATTTACCCATTCGTTGCTAAATTGTGCATCGTATTTTTTATAAAAATCGATAGCTGCTTGATTCCAATCCAAAACCTGCCATTGCACTTGTTTGTATTGACTTTGTTTTGCAAACAAAATAATTTCATCCATAAGGATTTTGCCGATGCCTTGCCCTCTCTCGCTTTGGGTAACAATTAAATCTTCTAAATAAAGGCATTGACCATTCCAAGTAGAATATTTAATATAACACAGAGCAATTCCTATCACCAAATCGTTTTTTTCAGCTACCCAACATTTGTATGCCGGATTGTTTGAAAAGCCATCTTTTAATAATCGTTCGGGTGTGTTGATTAATGAATTTTCGGCTTTTTCAAAAACGGCAAGTTCTTTAATTAAGTTAAAAATACTTGAAACATCCGTGTTTCTAGCTTCTCTAATTAAAATCACTTTTTAACTCTAATTTCATGCTTTAATGTTGAAATAACATCGCCATCCTTCACTTTGTAGCGTTTTCTGGTTTCAATTATTCCATTGCAAAGCACTTGGTTTTCTTCCACGAGCATAGATGCGTCTGAACCACTTGATGCAACACCAACAAATTTAAGCAATTGAATAAGCGGAATGTGTTCCTGTTTTAATTGAAATTCTACGATTTTACTCACTTATCGAACAATCAATTTTTGAACTGTTGTGTGGTCGCCACTTGAAAGTTTTGACAAATAGAATCCTTTTTCAAGTTTAAAATTATCTAATTTAACAGTGAAACTGCCTTTTTTAAACTCATCTTCCGATAAAGTGTGTTGATAAACCACTTGGCCTATGACATTAGAAATTGTGAAAGTTAAAGCCTTAATATTTTTTTGATTCAGATTAAATGAAACCTCTAAAACATCACTAGTCATAGGGTTTGGATACATTTTATAAACAACCGGCTGAACATCAGCATAGGTCATTAAAGAGAATGAAACGAATAATATAAGAAGAAGTTTTTTCACTATTTATTATTCTACAAAAATAGTACCAAATGTTTATTTTTCAAAATATTTTTACGAAAATATTGATTTATTTAAAGTTTGTCATACATTTGCTATTAAAATTACCAGAAATTGAAATTCAGATTGCTATTATTTGTTTGTTCGTTTATGTTTAACGCAAAGGCCTCGCACATTGTTGGGGGAGAGCTAAACTATGATTACAAGGGCAATAATAAATATAGAATTAGACTGCAGCTTTATGTGGATTGTCAAAATGGATTTCCAACTGCTATTGCTCAAGACATTACGGCCAGAATTGCTGTTTTTGGGAAAAACAACAACCAATTAATAAGTAATTTAAGTTTTGAAATTAAGCGAAATGCGCCAATTCGGGTGTCTAAAACAAATTATAACTGTATTGAAATTTCCCCTAATGCATGTGTTGATGCCTATCTGTATGACACTATCATTACATTGCCAAAAAGAGCCGAGGGCTATGTTTTATCCTTTCAAAGGTGCTGCCGAAATAACACAATATTAAACCTGATTAGTCCTGAAGCGACTGGTGCAAATATTTGGACTTTTGTTAATGATTTGGACACAATAGTGCAAAACAGCACGCCAGTTTTTAAAAATTTGCCGCCTAATTTTTTATGCACCAATACGCCTCTGATTTTTGACCACTCGGCCATTGATGCCGATGGCGATAGTTTGGTTTACGAATTTTTTCATCCTTTTTTAGCTGCCACTGTTGGAAACCCTCGCCCCACTTATATTCAATATGAAAAGCCGCCTTTTAGTTTGGTAAATTTTTCAAGCGCTTATAATTTCATAAACCCTATTAACTCAAGTCCGAATGCTACTATCAATAAAAAAACGGGTTTGTTGACAATTACCCCAACTTTGTCGGGTCAATTTGTTATTGGAATTATTGTAAAAGAATATAGAAATGGAAATTTTATTGGTTTTACCCAAAGAGATTATCAATTTAACATACAAAATTGTGTTTTTAAAACAGTTTCTGCTTTTACAACCCCCGAAATAAATTGCGACAAACAAGTAACTTTAAATAATAATAGTCAAAATGCTCAACGATATTTTTGGGATTTTGGGGACAGTGCGGTTCAAACGGACACATCGAGCAAAAAAATCGGTTCTTATACCTATTCTAAAATTGGATTTTATAATATTAAGCTAAAGGTTTTTAACGGAAATTGTATTGATTCCATTATTAAAACGATTGAAATATATGATAAAATACCTTTTCATCTGCCTTCGGATACGCTTTTATGCAAAGGGGCAATACTCCTTTTGAAACCTGATATTTTTTATACTAAAACAAATTATTTGTGGTCAACTGGTTCAATAGATTCTACTTTAATCGTAAATGCCGCTGGTGAGTATTGGTTGAAAATTCAACGCATAAATTGCATAACATTCGACACAATCAATGTTTTTTATGATTCGATTGTGGTTGAATTAATGGCAGATACTTTAAAATGTGATTACAAAACATTAAATTATTCAGGAAAGGTTTATGTGAACGGAAATTATAAAAGCATCAACTGGCAATCTTTTCCAAACCAAATAAACAAAGATTTTGATTTGGATTCTTTTTCTGTTTCCAAAAAAGGACTGTTTGTTATTTTTGGAAATAACAGCAACAATTGTCCTTTTACTGACTCAATTTTTAATAATATGCAAACAAATTTAGCTGAATTTAGAATGCCAAATGTGTTTACGCCAAATAACGATGGAAAAAATGATTTTTTTCCTTTTCCAATTAATGAATACCAAACAGAATTGCAGATTTTTAACCGATGGGGTGTTTCCATTTTTAAAGAAAAAAACCAATCGTGGACAGGCGAAAGTATGCCTGAGGGTGTTTATTATTACTTTCTTAAAATTTTAACTTGCGAGAATGAAATTTCTACACACGGTGTTGTTCATTTAATAAGATAAAAAAAGAGATATCAACATTTTCAAATGGCCAATGTCCCTTTTTTTTAAATTTAAAAACGGAGGCTTTTAATCGTTCATTTGTTTGATTTTAGAATGAAGTCTTACTCTTTTAACTTTTAATTTCAATTTGTGAAACATTAAATACATTGCTGGCACAACAATTAGCGTTAGGAATGAGGAAAAAACCAATCCATAAATAATTGTCCACGCCAAAGGGCCCCAAAATGTTACACTATCGCCCCCAACAAAAAATTCGGGGTCAAGTTTGGTAAACAAAGTAACAAAATTAATATTAAGACCAATTGCCAATGGAATTAGCCCTAAAACAGTGGTTGCAGCGGTTAATAAGACGGGTGTCAGACGGGTTTTTGCAGCTTCAATAATCGCTTTATTCGTTCTATAACCTCTTTCAATCAACTCGTTCGTAAATTCTATTAAAATGATACCATTTTTAACTACAATGCCAGCCAAAGCAATTACGCCAACCCCTGTCATAACAATGGACATTGACTGTCCACTTAAAGAAAAACCTAGTAAAACACCAATTAAACTTAAAAATATGGTTATAAAAATAATAATTGGCTTTGAAATAGAATTAAACTGTGTAACAAGAATTAGAAAGACCAAAGCCAACGCAGAAAGCATTGCGAAACCCAAAAAATCGGCTGTTTCTTGTTGGTCTTCTTGCGCGCCACCAAGCTTAACAGTATAACCTTCTGAAACAGGCACATCTGCTAATAAGTTTTTTATTTCTGCGTTTATTTCATTGGCGTTGTATCCATTGATAACATCGGAAGAAAGCGTTACCAGTCTTTTTTGGTTTTTTCTATTAATGCCGCTATAAGTATTTGAAAATGAAATATTTGCAATAGAAGAAATGGGCACTTGTCTATATTGACCCGAAGCCATGTCCCTGAACGCAATAATTAAATTCATTAAATCTTGTGGCTTGGTTTTGTATTCGTCTTTTAGTTTTATAACAATGTCCGATTCTTTATCCGATTCTCTAAATTTAGAAATATCTTTACCATAAATGGCAGTTCTAATTGCAAGTGCTGCTTGAACCGTGCTAACTCCTTGTCTCATTGCTTTTTCTCTGTCAATGACGACTGCAATTTCTGGTTTATTAAGAATTAAATCCGATTTTAAACCTTCTATTCCTTCGATGCCAGAGTTGTTGATGATTTTATTTATGTTTTGGCTTAAAACTGTTAAACTATCAAACTCTTCTCCTGCAATTTCTATACTAATAGCCTTGCCTTGTGGTGGTCCACCTTGATCTTTTGCAACGGTTAGCTCAACACCCGGAATATTTGGCAAATTGTTTCTTATAGCATTCATACAAGCTTCTGTTGATAGTCCATTTCTTTGGCTAAATTGTTTGTATGCAATCGTTATTTTTCCTTTGTATGGTGTTGTTGTTCTATCTGGATTTTGGGGGTCGCCAGCACCAATACCAACATTAGAAATCACTGATTTTACCATGGTTTTTGAAGGTTCAATGGATTTGTTGACACTTTTTTCAATAATTTTTGTAAAGCTATCGGTTACCGAGGCATCGGTTCCTATCGGCAATTTGATATAAACATAGGTAAAATTTGGCTCTCCGCCTGGAAAAAATTCGACTTTTGGTGTTTTAAGATAAAAAATAACCAATGTAAGACCAAACAAAACAACCATTGAAACCATTAATATAGCTGGATTTCTTTTGGCAATAACTTTTGAAATCACTTTTTCATATTTATTCATAAAAGCTGGAATTGCTTTTTGTTGAAACCATTGAATGAAAGGTGCAATGCCATAATGATAGGCAAGTAATATTAATATCGAAAAAACTGCTAAATTGCCCAAACCTACATTTTTTGTTATGTAGCCTAAAACACCAATAACCAACATTACAACAATTGTTTTTAAATAGCTTTTTTTGAAAGATTTTTTCTTTTTCTTGTTGTCGTCTGTCATAAAATCAACAGCAAATACAGGATTAATAATAAACGCGACAAAAAGAGATGCAAAAAGGGTTAAAATCAAAGTGATTGGCATATATTTCATAAACTCGCCAATAATACCAGGCCAAAATAATAAAGGAAAAAATGGTGCTATGGTTGTTAATGTGCCCGCAAAAACAGGAATAATCACCTCGCCT
>JBDNIM010000108.1:0-8233 GCA_041688295.1 Bacteroidia bacterium | reverse complement strand
GTAATTAAAATTGTCTTGCTCATTTTTTTTATTTTTTTGTGAGCTGCAAAGATGAAGGTATATTAAAATGCTATTGTAAACATATTCCTGAAGTTTGGACATATTTCGTGGGTTATGCATTTTGAAAAAAACAGCCTATTCCAGTTGCATATCTTTTAATTTTGGTGACAGAACATGCTCGCAAAAGTTTAAAATATTGCTCCATTTCCTTGTTTTTACTAGTATTCCAATAGTTTTTGTTAATATTACAATACTTTAATCTTAAAGTAACATAAAATTGCCTCCGAGGGTTCAATTATTGGGTTTTATGTTGAAATGAGCGCTTTCAATGGAAAAGTTTATACATTAAACACCATATTGACCAAAAGAATAATAGAATGTGGGTTTATTATTAATAGCTCATAAATTAAGCGTTAATGTTTTCAAAAAACAAATTGATGGGTGTTTAAAATATTTTCATTCTTCATAAAAATAGTTTAGTTTTGAATCCTTTTTAAATAAAATGAAGAAAATATACATAATAGCCTTTTTAGTTTTTTTGGTTCAATCAAAATTAAAAGCCCAATGTTCACAGTTTCCGATAGATTTAAGCGAAAGAGTGAATGCCGCAACCTTAATTATTGAAGCAAAAGTGGGTCAAAAAAATGCTTATTGGAACAATGCGCATTCTATGATTATAACAAGCAATCAATTGCTGATTAGCAAAATATATAAAGGCAAAGATTTAATAACAGAAAAAACTTTGGATTTAACAACCCTTGGCGGCACTGTTGGTTTGCAAGCGCTGAAAGTGAACCCTGAGTTGGATTTAGAACCCAATGTAATCGGGATTTTTTTGTTGGTAATGAAAGAAGGGCAATGGGTGAGCGAAAGTGGCGAGCAAGGATTTATTCAAATTGACAAATACACTGGCAAAGCTTATGATGTGTTTAATAATTATGGCGCAAATGCAATTCAGCCATTGTTAGTTAAATTGACGGGCCTGCCTGTTGTTAATGTTAACGAGCATTTAACAAAAATTATTACCTTAAACAAAAGAGCAGCACCAAGCATTAGCTCTTTTTCGCCTTCCACAATTACGGCAGGCACTAATTCTGTGCTAACAATTAAAGGCAGTAATTTTGGAATGACAAGAGACACAAGCAAAATCTTATTTGCCGATGCAGACAAAGGTGGTTCTAGTTTTGTTGAAGCGCTTAAACGAGATTATATTTCATGGAGCGATACAATGATTAGGCTTGTTGTAAGAACCAAAGCAGGGACAGGTAAAATTAGAGCGGTTGTTGGTGGTAATGGCATTGTTACAACTGGCACAAACTTAACGGTTAGTTTTGCGCATTTGAATGTTGTTACAGGAGATTCAATTGCCAGAGAAAATCAAGTAATTGGATCGAATGTTGCCAACGGAATTACTTGGAATTTTAGTGTGGGCATGAATGCCAATCAACCTGCAAAAGACGCATTTGTGCGTAGTTTGGAGAGGTGGCGTTGTGGCACTTTTATTAATTGGGACACTTTAGGGACAGTTAATTTTTCTGAAATAAAAAGAGACAATGTAAATATTTGTGCTTGGGACACGAACAATGCCATGCCTAATGGTGTTTTGGCACAATGTTTTAGTTGGTATTCTGGTTGCTTTGCGGCTGGTTTGGTTTGGTTCACTTCAGAATTAGACATTCGTTTTAGGGTGAAACCAAGCAACACCACCAATTGGAATTACAGCATAAATACCGCTACAGGTTCTGAATATCACTTTGAATCTGTGGCTACACACGAAATAGGCCACGGACATCAGTTAGGTCATGTCATTGCTTCTTCGCAAGTGATGCACTTTTCAATTGCAAACGGTGCTGTAAAACCAAGTTTATCTGTCAATGACATAGACTGCGGCAATTATGTTATTACAAAAAGTGGTACAAGTATTTGTTCAAAACCAATCCATAAAAAACTAAATGCAAGCAATTGCTCTTTCGTTAAACCAGAAGTTGTTTTTAGCGCAAGCAAAAACATGCCTTGTGTGGATGAGTTTGTTAGTTTTATCGATTCTTCGAAAGGAAACATTTCAGCTTATTTGTGGAACTTTGGCGCTGGCGCTAATCCGCAAACGGCTGCAACAAAAGGCCCACTCAAAGTTGTTTATGCTTTTGGAGGAACGAAAACAATTAAATTGAGTATTATAACCTCCGCTGGGAATGTAACAGATAGTTTAAGCTATGTCGTATCGCAAGATACCACAAGTTTGGCTAAATTCTCTTATGTTTATGCAGGTAGCAATATTGTTGGGTTCACTAATTTATCTAAAGGAAGTGGCAATAATTATGAATGGCTTTTTGGCGATGGAGATACAAGTATTGATAAAAATCCATCACACAAATATGTGAGTGCTAATAATAAAGTAGTAAAACTTTCTGCCAATGGTGCTTGCAATAGTCATGACACAACAATGACACTAAGAGATTTCACGGCTATTAATATGCCACAAGGCGACTTTATTTTTTTAAGTCCAAATCCGGCCAATAGCAGTTTGGTAATTAACACCAAAGAAAATCAAAAACTATCATTCCAGATTATGAACAGCATAGGTGTTTTGGTTTTGAAAGGAGAGAGCAATAGTAATACAGAGATTAATATCATAGATTTGCCGTCAGGTGTATATTTTATCAATATTGATAGCAATTTACAAAAACAAACTTTCAAGTTTATAAAAGTAGATTAGTTATTCGGCACCTACCCAAAACTAGCGGCTCCCCGCATCTTCCTACTTCCAACTTCGGACTTCCTTCTTCCAACTTTGTTCCACTCTCATACAAATTTTTCTTGCTTTTATATCAACAGAAACAATCATTGATTGCTAACAACTAACAACAATTAACTAACAACACATAAGATTTAGCTAAAATAGGGTTATTTTTGCGCATCATGTATCAAAACATATTAACGGAAACAGAGAATGGTGTGCTTACCATTACGATTAATAGAGAATCAAAATTGAATGCGTTGAATATTTTAACCCTTCAAGAAATAAAATCAGCGGTATTGGATGTTCAAGAAAAGGCCGAAATCAGAGGTATTATTCTAACTGGTGCGGGTGCTAAGGCGTTTGCGGCTGGCGCAGATATTTCCGAATTTGCTAATTTTTCTGTGGAACAAGGAACAAAGATGTCGGCCGATGGGCATTCCGTGATGAATGCTATTGAACAAAGCAAAAAACCTGTTATAGCTGCGGTAAATGGGTTTGCACTTGGCGGGGGTTGCGAGTTGGCAATGGCTTGCCATTTCAGACTGGCGTCAGAAAACGCTAAGTTTGGTCAGCCGGAAGTAAACTTGGGCGTTCCTCCAGGATATGGCGGAACGCAAAGGTTGGTGCAGCTGATTGGCAAGGGCAAAGCTTTGCAAATGTTGTTGACTGCCGATGCCATTGGCGCACACGAAGCCTTGGAATATGGTTTGGTAAGCGAGGTGTTGCCAATGGAAGATTTGATACCAAGGTGTATTGAAGTATTGAATAAACTGAAAACGAAATCCCCTTTGGCCATCGCTGCTGTAATAAGTTGTGTGAATGATTGTTTTGCAGAGGGCAAAAACGGGTTCGAAACAGAGATTAATGCTTTTGGGCACGCTTTTGGCACTATAGATTTTAAGGAAGGCACAGATGCTTTTTTAAACAAAAGAAAACCTAACTATTAATTCCCTTTTAAAACAACTATCCAATATATTGAAAGCCAAATTCCTTTTTCTTATAATATGCCTAATGAATAGCCGTTTCGTGGGTGCTCAAAATGCTGTTTTTTGGCACGAAGAAAAGCTAAAAACCATGACATTGGACGAGAAAATTGGTCAAATGTTTATGGTGGCTGCCTATACCAATAAAGACGGTGCGCATGTGTCTCAAATAGAAAACCTGATTCAAAAATACCACATTGGGGGGTTAATATTTTTTCAGAACGATCCGTTAAAGCAGGCTTATCAAACCAATTATTACCAATCTATATCTAAAACACCGTTAATGATTGGCATAGATGGCGAATGGGGCTTGGCAATGCGTTTGCGCAACACACAAAAGTTTCCGTATGCCATGACACTAGGCGCTTTGCCTTCCGATACCTTGGTGTATGAGGTGGGTGTTGCCATTGGCAAACAATGCAAAAGACTTGGTATTCATGTTAATTTTGCACCCGATGTAGATATTAACACCAACCCAAAAAATCCTATTATTGGATTTCGTTCGTTTGGCGATAACAAAGAAATTGTTGCAAAATATGGCGCTGCTTATGGAAGAGGGATGATGAGTGTTGGTGTGCTATCTTGTGCTAAACACTTCCCTGGTCATGGTGATGTTTCTGTGGATTCTCACCATGATTTGCCGGTTGTAAACAAAACAAAACAAGAGATAGACACACTAGAACTTTATCCTTTTAAATATTTAATTAAAGATGGTGTTGCCTCCATAATGGTGGCTCACATTCATTATCCAAAACTCGACAACAGACCCAATCGATCTGCTTCGCTTTCAGCGTATTTTATTGACACTTTATTGAAAAAAGAGATGCAATTTGAAGGCCTTGTTTTTACAGATGCATTGAATATGAAAGGCGTTTCAAAAAACTTTGCGCCCGGTTATGCAGATTTGGAGGCTTTCATAGCAGGCAACGATATTTTATTGTTTAGCGAGAGTGTGCCTGTGGCTTTCGAGTTGATTAAAAAAGCCATTTTGGTAGGCAAAATTTCTGAAGCCGAACTAGACAAAAGGGTTTTGAATATTCTGAAATGGAAACAGTTTGCAGGCCTAGATTATTATCAACCTATAGAAATAAATAATCTTTTGAAAGATCTTCAAGGGAAAGAAAACGAACAGTTATTACAAAATGTGGCCAACAAAGCGGTTACTTTGGTTACAGACATTAATGAAAATATTCCTATTTTAAGTGAAACAAAATTAGCAGTAGTTGCAATTGGAGAAGCTGAAAATTCAAAATGGCAGGAGAGTTTAGAAAGTTACCAAGCCATCAAGTTTATTTCAATATTGAAAGGTCAGCCTGTTGCTAAACTAAATCAAACCATTATTGGACTATCGGGCTATAAAACGGTGGTTGTTAGTCTGCATCAACCCAAAATATGGAGCCAACAAACTTCTGGTTTTTTACAGTCGGACATTAACTTTATCAATCAATTGTCGAAAACAAAAAATGTGATTCTCATCAACTTCGCCAACCCTTATGTTTTAAATAAATTTAATGCAGAGATTACAATAATCAACGCCTTCGAAGATGATGACTATTACCAAAAGTCAAGTGCTGCCATTCTTTTTGGCAAATTGAAATCAAAAGGGAAATTGCCTGTCAAAATAGGCGGCAATCCACCAATTAACTTGCCAACAACAAAGGGTTTTAAAGCCAACAAAACGGGAGTAGATACAACTATTTTATATCAAATAGATGACATTGTTAAACAGCTTTTAGACAGAAGAGGAACACCAGGTTGCAGAGTTTTGGCATTAAAAGACAATAAGATTATTTTCAATAAATCTTATGGATATTTGAATTATGGAAAGCAAACCAAAGTAAACGATTCGACATTGTATGACATTGCTTCTATTACAAAAGTAGCTTCCACAACATTGGCAGTAATGAAACTGTATGAAGAAAAAAGATTGGATTTAAACAAACCTTTGGCTTTTTATTTGCCTGAGTTAAAAAACAGCAACAAAGCCAATATAACCTTAAGCGAAATGCTTCAACACCGAGCGGGCCTCATTTCATGGATTCCTTTTTATAAAGAAACTTTATTAAAAAGAGACAGCTTTTATTCTAGCACACAAAACTCATATTTCAACACAAAGGTTGCTGCTAATATGTTTATCAACTCATCTTACAAAGACACTATTTTTAAACGCATTATTGACTCTAAATTAGAAAGTAAGGCTTATAAATACAGCGACTTGGGATTAATGCTGACCCAACTTGTTGTTGAAAGAATTGTTAATTTAAGCATTGATGATTTTGTTTACACAAGTTTTTTTCTGCCGATGGGCTTACGCAAAATAAGATTTAATCCTTGGAAGGCAGATGGTTTTAATAATATTGCACCCACAGAAATTGACAATAACTTTAGAAATCAAGAGATTTGCGCTTATGTTCACGACCCTGGTGCAGCTATGTTGGGAGGAATATGTGGACATGCAGGTTTGTTTTCTACCGCAGAGGACTTAGGGTCTATTATGACGATGCTAGGCAACATGGGGAGTTATAATGGCAAGCAATTTCTCTCTGCTTCAACAATTGAACTTTTTACAGCCCAACAAAAACGCGACAGTAGAAGAGGACTTGGATTTGATAAACCAGATTTTTCAGGAAAAACCAGCCCTGCCAGTATTTTTGGCAGTCCTTTAACCTTTGGTCATACCGGTTTTACCGGCACTTGCGCATGGACCGATCCAAAATACAATCTTACATTTGTATTTTTAAGCAACAGAACCTACCCCAATCAAGAAAACAAAGAATTAATTAAAGGAAGCTATCGTATTAAAATACACGATGTTTTGTATAAAGCCATTGGCTTATAATTATAAATTATAAAACTTTGAGTTGATTACTTTGTCAAAATCTATTTTATGAAAATGCGGGTCTTTATAAACTTCATTAAGCATTAGAATATGAACTGGTTTGTGTGCATCTGTCCCTAAAAAATGATAGTGTTTGTGTTCAATCATCCATTGTGCAAGTTTTTTCGCCTGCGGAGAATAATGCCCTAAAATTGAAAGTAAATTTATTTGCAGTTTTAGTCCAAGTTGTATCATTCTTTCAAGTGCTTCATAGTCTTCATGAAAATATACATATCTCTCAGGATGTGCAAAAACAGGTTGATATCCTTTAGAAATCAAATCAAAAACAAAGGATTCAAATACCATTGGCTTGCTTAAAAATGAGGTTTCTATCAAAATATAATTGTCTCCAAAAGTCATTAGTTTTCCATCGTTTCTCAAAGAATTTACCAAAACGCCATCAATATAATATTCAGCCGCAAAACTTAATTCCAAAGGCAATTCATTCGCTTTGATAATTGTTCGAGCTATTTTATATTTTTCCTCAATAATCTCAGGCGTGTTCAAATAAAAATCAGACATCACATGGGGTGTAGCAGTTAGTTTTTCATACCCCATTTCAATATAATTATTGAGCATTGCAAGCGTTATCGCTTCATTTTGGGCGCCATCATCAATGCCAGGCAACAAATGATTGTGCATGTCCCAATTTAAAGGATTTTCAATAACTATCGGTTTTTTAAAAAGATTTTTTAAAAAAAACATTATTTTCTTTTTAGAAAATTAAACCATTTCTTTTTGTTTTTATCTGTATTAGAGTTGCCATCTTGATAATATCCATACCCATACCCATAACCATAACCGTAACCGTAACCGTAACCATAGCTTCCATAGGTATTTGATTGATTGACATCATTCATTACCACAGAAAGGTTCGCATATTTATTTTTCATATACAGTTGATTAATATTGTCAATAGCGCTCTCGTTTGTATAGCCAGCTCTTACAACATAAATTGACAAATCGCATCTTTTGAAAACCACATTGGCGTCAGAAACCAATCCAATTGGAGGATTATCTGCCATAATAACATCATAAGTTTGAAATAAATCATCCACCAAATCATCAAATTCTTGTTTTAGCAATAATTCATTTGGATTTGGAGGTATTGGGCCTGCTGTTATAAAGTCTAATCCTTTAACCCTTGATTGCCTTATTGTTGTTTTAAAATCCGTATTTCCAGCTAAAATAGAACTCATTCCAACACTGTTGTCAATATTAAAACCTATGTGAATTTTTGGCTTTCTCATATCCAAATCTAAAATAATAATCTTTTTACCAGTTAAAGCAATAATGGCCGCATAATTAATTGCAAAAAATGTTTTCCCCTCGCCACTAAAAGTTGAAGTTACACCAAATATTTGTTTTGGCTTTTTAGGCAACATAAATTCTGAGTTGGTTCTAATAGACCTCAACGATTCGCTAATTGCCGACTTAGGGCTTTTGTCAACTACGATTGTAGATGCAGGCATTTTTCCTCTGAAAGTGGGTACCAAACCCAATAAAGGTGCTCTTAGCTTTCTCTCTAAAATTTTTTTAGAATAAATAACATTTTTAAAGACAAACTGAAATGCAATAAAACCGATTAAAGGCAACAACCCAACTGCCAAAAATAACAAATATATTTTGTTT
>JBDNIM010000107.1:0-6967 GCA_041688295.1 Bacteroidia bacterium | reverse complement strand
GCTTTCTTTTAAGAAACAGGATTTTTTCTTTGCTTTTAATATAATTGCCAAAAAGTTTGCCAATAAAATAGTTGGTGTTGTCGCCCAAAAGTGCAGCAGCTATCAACAATGGAATAAGGATAAAAAGATTTAATCCACCATGCGATGCAGCCAATGCACCGGCCGCAAACAATAAAGAATCGCCAGGCAACAAGGGCATAACAACCAAACCTGTTTCAACAAAGATGATGAGAAACAAAATAGCATAAATCCAAACACCATAGTCATTGATCCAATAGCCCAAATGCTCATTAAGATGCAAAAAAACATCCAATCCTTCTTTTATTATTTCCATTATTTTGCAAAAGTAATTGTAAAATTCTAATTAAAATATTAATTTTGAAATTCATTACTAAAAATAGATGAAATTTATTAAAACCCTATCCTTTCTTGTTGTTTTGGCCATTCTTTCAATGTTTATTTTTAATGGATGTGGCAGCAAGAAAAGCGCTTCAAGTAGTAAAAAAAACTGCAATTGCAAGTTTTAAAAGAATAAATCCTAGTAATTTAACCGTTTTATGGCTTAATTAAGACAAGAAATTAGTTTTTGTGTATGCAAAAAATAAGCACTAATTTCGCGGCATGTCGTTTAAAATTGCACTAAGTGTGCTTTCAGCTGATTTTGCAAACCTTCAAAGAGATATTGAAATGATAAATTCTAGCCAAGCCGATTGGTTTCATGTGGACATTATGGATGGGGTTTTTGTTCCAAACATTTCTTTTGGTTTCCCAGTTATGAATGCCTTAAAAAAATATGCTAAAAAGCCGTTAGATGTGCATTTAATGATTGTTAATCCTGATAAATATATTCAACAATTTTGTGATGCAGGCGCAAATGTTTTGTCAGTTCATATTGAGGCGTGCACACACCTTCATCGCACCATTCAAGCTATTAAACAAACGGGGATGAAAGCTGGCGTGGCTATCAATCCTCACACCAATGTCAATCAAATATTGGATGTTTGTGGCGATATAGATTTGGTTTGTTTGATGAGTGTAAACCCTGGTTTTGGCGGGCAATCTTTTATTGAAAACACTTATAAAAAGATAGAACAATTAAAAACAATGCAAGCAAACAACGGTGTTAGTTTTGACATAGAAATAGACGGTGGTGTCAACCAAAACAATTATAAAAAGCTAATAGACGCAGGAGCCTCAGTGCTTGTTGCTGGCAACACAGTTTTTTCTTCGAGCAGTCCAATTGACACAATTGCATCTTTAAAACAATATTAATTGCTTTTTAGCGTTAAGCAAGTAAATTTTTTGAGAATATTTTTTATCATATTGTTTTCTGTTGTTGCCATTAAATGCTATGCGCAACAAACTGTTTTTGGCAACACTTTTAACGAAAGCAACGATGCGCTCAAAGGCGTTTTCATTACCAATTTAGCAAATTCAAAAACCACCTATTCAGATAGTAATGGACTGTATAAAATTGAATATACCCAAGGGCAAAAAAATATTTTAAAGGTGGAATACAAGGGCTATAAAACATTGACCCAAAACATTCCAAAACTATTTTATGACGAGTCTTTTCAATTAAATATTCAATTATTTTCAGATACTTTTGAGTTTGTTTCGGCAAATGTAAAAGGCCGAAGACACAATGATTTTGGTATTATTATCAATCTCAATCCCTTAGATTCTCGCCCAAGTGTGAGTGGCGATTTTAATGATTACATAAAAACGCTGCCGGGCGTTTCGTCCAATAACGAGCTCAGTTCTCAATACAATGTGAGGGGCGGAAGCTATGACGAAAACCTTATTTATGTAAATGATATTGAGGTTTACAGACCCCAAATGGTGCGCAGTGGACAGCAAGAGGGCTTAAGCTTTGTGAACCCCGATATGGTTCAAAATCTTAGCTTTTCGGCTGGCGGTTTCGAGGCAAAATATGGCGACAAGCTTTCCTCTGTTTTGGATGTAAAATATCGAAAGCCAACAAAAAACAGGGCAGGTTTTCAAATTGGGTTATTGGGCAGTTCTGTTTTTGTAGAAGGGGTAACCAAAGCGAAAGAAAGAGTTGGGAGTTATGATTCTGTGCGGTCAAGTTTTATTATTGGTGTTAGATACAGAGCCAATAGAAATGTGTTAAATTCATTGGATGCCATTGGTATTTATAAAAGTCAATTTACGGATGTTCAGGCTTTATATAATTACTTTATCAATAGATATGCCCGCATAGAGGTTTTGGGTAATTTTGCAAAAAACCGCTATAGTTTCGAACCCGAATATCAAGAAACATCTTTTGGCACATTGGAAAGGGCTTTGCGTTTAAGAATTGGAATGGATGGGCAAGAGATTGTTGACTACACAAGCGGAATGGGTGCCATTAGTTTTGTGCACAACAAAAATTTCAATGAGTTTAAAATCATCGCTACCGCCTATTCATCAAACGAAAAAGAACACTTAGACATTGAAGGAGCTTATCAAATATATGATGTAAACAATAGCATTGGCTCTTCGGGTTTTGGCGATGTTAGAAACTTGCTTGGTAGCGGATATTTTATTAATCATGCGAGAAACGATTTGTATTTCAATGTGTTTACTTTGGCGGTTCAAAACGAAAAAAAGATGATTACTTTTGGCAATAATTCTAAGCTAACCGTTGGGGCAAAATATCAAAGAGAAATGATAGAAGACCGTTTTAAAGAATGGCGATACAGCGACTCTAGTGGCTATAACATCAATCCTTTTGGCACTGTGGGGCAAGACATTCAATTACTTGATTACATCAATTCAAAAACATTTATTACCAATAACAGGCTTTCTGGTTTTGCTCAGTTTCAGCAGGGGTTTGGCGAATTTAACCAAGGGTCTTTTATTGTGGGAACAAGGGTTTTAAACTCTAGCTTAAATAATCAAACATTGGTTTCACCAAGGGTGCAGTTTTATTATGAACCCAATAAAAGAGCTAATTATATAATATCGAAAAATAGCAAAGACAGCATTCCTCAATACAAAACCAACATTTTATTAAAAGCAGCCTTTGGATATTATTACCAAGCCCCTTTTTACAGAGAAATGCGGAATTTTGATGGGAAAGTGAACACCAATTTGAATGCCCAAAGAAGTATTCATTCTGTGGCGGGCATGGAATTTACTTTTAAACAAAAGAACCGCCCTTTCAAGTTTTTTGCAGAGGCCTATTATAAACAATTGGACTATTTGGTGCCTTATGTTTTAGACAATGTGCGCATTCGATATTATGCCCAAAACTCTGCAAGAGGCTATGCAACAGGCATAGACACAAGGATAAATGGCGAATTTATTAAAGGTTTGGAAAGCTGGATTACGCTTAGTTTTCTTAAAACGGACGAACGCATAAAATATCTTAACAACGATTCTGTTGAGGTGGAATCGGGCTTGCTTAGGCGCCCAACCGATCGCAGGGTGAGCGCTTCTATAGTTTTTCAAGATGAGCTAAAAACCAACCCCGATTATAGGGTGCATTTAATGCTTATTTTTGGCTCGGGAATGCCTTATTACCTTGGCGGAAGTGCCCGATATAAAGAAGGAAATGTTATTCCATCCTACAAAAGAGTGGACATCGGTTTTAGCAAAATCCTTATTGGTGGCAAAAGAACCAAGATTAAATCTAAAGTATTTAAAAAATTATGGGTTGGTGCAGATGTGTTCAACCTGTTGCAAATCAACAATGTTATTTCTTACCTTTGGATAAAAGATTTTCAAAACAATACTTATGGAGTGCCCAACTATTTGACCGGTCGTTTGTTAAATGTAAGACTTATTGGAGAATTTTAAATTTAGAAAAAACATGTTTACAGGAATTATAGAAACCGTTGGTAAAATTGAGGCAATAAAAACCGAAGGCAGCAACATAACTTACACCATTTCCTCAAGTATTAGCAAGGATCTGAAAATAGACCAAAGCGTGGCTCACAATGGTGTTTGCCTAACGGTTGTAGCCTGCAGCGACAAAGAACATGAGGTTACGGCCATTCAAGAAACACTGGACAAAACCAACCTAAAAAACTGGCAAAACGGCTCGCTCATTAACTTAGAACGCTGCATGAAAGCCGATGGAAGATTTGATGGCCACATTGTGCAAGGACATGTGGATTGTGTGGCAATTTGCGAAAATATTATCGACCAAAACGGCAGTTGGGTTTACACATTTTCTTATAAAACCGAAAACATTACTGTTGAGAAAGGTTCAATTTGCATCAACGGCACTAGCCTAACCGTTATTAACAGTAAAGACCGCAAGTTTTCTGTGGCCATAATTCCTTACACCTACGAAAACACTGTGTTTCATACCCTGAAACCAGGCAACCTTGTGAACCTAGAATTTGATATTTTAGGAAAATACATCGCCAAGTTGATGGCAAATAATTATTAATATCTTTTCATCAGATTTCAACTGATTAAAATCCGTTTCTACAATATCGCAACACCCGATGGGTTGTTATTTATTTGTTGCTAGGCGCAAGGAAAACTTCCATCCTCCCGCTCCCATCTTCCCCACCTCCACCTAAAAAGGCAAATACATTAACCCTAAAAACACAACCAAAAAACCTAACAAATAGCCAGAATAAATTTGTGCTTCGTTATGGGCTTTCAGTTCCATGCGTGCCCAACCTGTTATGCCGGCAATTAGCAAAACGGCAATGAAATAAGGCGTAAAAAGACTGATGTGTTTAATAACCGTAAGAAACAAAAACAAGGCTATCAAGCCGCCCGCACCAATGGTGTGCGAACTAATTTTAAACTTAAAATTGATAATAATATTAAGAAGCAAAGAGATTAAAATCGTGATTAGAAACACAAATGGCAAGCCCATTAAATCGTTTCTATAAAACTGAAAGGCCGTAAAACCGATTAAAAAAGCAATGGATGCATAAGGAATCAATCTTTCCCTGGGATTGTGAACTTCAAAATCAGAAATTAACTTAAATCTTTTCAAAAGCCAAAAAGTTATGATAGGCATTATCAAGGTGTTGGAAACAATTAATATCGTAATTTTAAAAAACTGCTCTTCGTAAAACTTTGAGTAATAGTAAGGGTGAACTTTAAACAAAATGAACAGTCCAAAATTGAGCAAGAAAATGGGATGGAAAAGAACCGAGAAAAACTTGGCTAACTTTTTCATTTGTTTTATTAATAACTTAAAACCGGCAACTCTCTAGGCGCATATTTAGCAGCTTTGTCGGCAATGGCTTTTATGTGTTCGGGGGTTGTGCCGCAGCAGCCGCCAATCATATTTACCCAGCCCTCTTGCATAAAGTTTTCTACCACAGCAGCCATTGCCTCGGGCGATTCGTCATATTGACCAAACTCGTTTGGCAGGCCTGCGTTTGGATAAGCGGTGGTATAAACCCAAGATACTTTGCTGATTTCACTAATGTGCGGCATCATGTCTTTGGCTCCCAAAGCACAATTTAAACCTATGCTTAAAATATTGGCATGCGAAAGCGAGTTCCAAAAAGCCTCAGGCGTTTGTCCGCTCAGCGTTCGTCCACTAGCATCGGTTATTGTTCCCGAAACCATTACAGGTATATCGAGGTTTCTTTCGTCTTTTATGGTATTGATGGCAAACAATGCCGCTTTGGCATTTAGTGTGTCAAAAACAGTTTCAACCAAAAGAATATCCACACCGCCTTCAATCAAAGCTTCAATTTGTTCGGTATAGGCATCGCAAAGATCCTGAAAGGTAACGGCTCTAAAACCAGGATTGTTTACATCGGGGCTAAGAGAGGCCGTTCTGTTTGTGGGGCCAATAGCGCCAGCTACAAAACGAGGTTTGTCAGGATTTTTTTTAGTAAATTCTATTGCATAAGCCTTGGCTATTTTGGCTGCTTCTAAATTAATTTCCCACACCAAATCCTTCATTTGATAGTCCTCCATGGAAATGGATTGGGCATTAAAAGTATTGGTTTCTATAATATCGGCTCCAGCTTCTAAAAACTGATTGTGTATTTCAGAAACAATGTGGGGTTGTGTTAAAACCAACAAATCGTTGTTGCCTTTCACGAGCTGCTCAATGTCTTTAAACCGCTCGCCTCTATAATCTTCTTCAGACAATTGGTATTTTTGAATCATAGTGCCCATTGCACCATCAATTATTAGGATGCGCTTTTGCATCAAGTTTTTAATGATATTTGTAGTTGACATTTTTTAAAATAAAGAAAGATTTTAGAAAGGAATAGTAGTATAAAGGCTAATTAAACAAAAACACTAAAAAATACTATAAGTGAATACACTCATTATAGGCCTGTGCAACAGCTTCCATAATGGCTTCGCTCATTGTTGGATGCGGGTGTATGGATTTAATGATTTCGTGGCCTGTGGTTTCAAGGTTTCTAGCTACAACAGCTTCTGCTATCATATCTGTTACACCTTCGCCCATCATGTGGCAACCTAACCATTCGCCATATTTAGCATCAAAAATCACTTTCACAAAACCATCTTTATGTCCGCTAGCACTTGCTTTTCCACTTGCAGAAAACGGAAATTTACCAACCTTAATTTCGTAACCTTTTTCTTTGGCTTGCGCTTCTGTATATCCAACAGAGGCAACCTCGGGGTGGGTGTATGTGCATCCAGGAATGTTATTATAGTTGATAGCATGCGGTTTTAAACCAGCAATGGCTTCAACACAAGTGATACCCTCGGCACTGGCCACATGCGCTAAAGCAGGGCCATGAACAATGTCGCCAATTGCATAAACACCGGGAACATTGGTTTGATAATAATCATCAACCAATACTTTTCCTTTTTCTGTTTTTACACCGGCACTCTCTAATCCAAGGTTTTCAAGGTTTGTAACAACACCGGCAGCACTCAATACAACATCACACTCGATGGTTTTTACTCCATCGGGGGTTTTTACGCTAACTTTACACCCTTTTCCAGAAATATCAACAGACTCAACCGAACTATTGGTCATTATATCAACCCCGTTTTT
>JBDNIM010000106.1:0-2455 GCA_041688295.1 Bacteroidia bacterium | reverse complement strand
TGGGTTTAGATGTTGATTTCACTAAAATAAAAACGAAAAGTAAAGCATTGAAAAAATTATTTTTTGTGCTTAATTGTATCAAAATTCCTTCACCTGCTTTAGAATTTAGTCAAAATAAATTTAAAGCCCATTGGTTGAAATTTTAATTCAAATAAATTTTAAGGTTTTTGAATGTTTTTATTAAGGAGGTAACAATATTATAGTTCACTTTTGATATATTGTATATTTAACCTTTTTAATCTATCAATTTTATGTTAATTTTGTGGCCTATTAATCTTTAAAAAATAAAATAAATGCCATATCCAGAAATGCTTGTTGCTCCCATGAGAGCAGAACTTACTAATGCAGGTTTTACAGAACTTAAAACAGCAGAAGAAGTAAATAATTTATTGCCTACATCAAAAGGAGTTAGTCTTGTTTTGGTAAATTCTGTCTGCGGTTGTGCAGCTGGTTCTGCCCGCCCAGGAATTATCCGTTCTTTGAATAACGATAAAAAACCAGACAACCTTTTTACAGTTTTTGCAGGCCAAGACCTTGATGCTGTTGATTCTGCTAGATCATTTATGTTGCCTTTCCCGCCTTCTTCTCCTTCTGCAGCTTTATTTAAAGATGGTAAATTGGTTCATTTTGTTCAAAGACTTGAGGTTGAAGGACACACAGCCGACCAAGTTGCAGACAACTTGAGAACAGCCTACGATAAGTTTTGTTAATATTTAAAGAAAGTAGCAGCCATTAAACCGGCCGTTTCTGTTCTTAACCTATTCTTGCCCATTCTAATGGGCAAGAATTTTTTGTTTTTGGCCATTTCTATTTCTTCTTTTGTAAAATCGCCTTCGGGACCAATAAAAATTGCGATGCTATTTTCATTCGTAAACTCAATTTCATTTAGTGTTTTAAAATCCTCCTCACCACAATAGCCAATAAGGTTGATGTCCTCTTTGCTTTTTAAAACTGCATCACTATAAGGAATGATTGAGTTGATTTTTGTTAACTGAAATTGAAGACTTTGTTTCATTGCAGAAATTGCGATTTTTTCTAATCTATTTATTTTTTGATGACAGCGTTCAGAGTTTTTTGTTTCGATGAATGAAATTTCATTTAAGCCAACTTCTATTAGTTTTTCTAACATCCACTCTATGCGCTCATTTTGTTTAGTAGGCGCTATATATAAATGAACAAATGGCTTTGGCTCTCTTTCTGGAGCTGTTTTGTTAATGATTTTGAGAGAGATTTCTTTTTTCCCAATCTCTATAATTTCTGTTTCAAATAAATGTCCTTTGCCATCTGTTATCCAAATTGTATCATTTACTTGTTTGCGCAACACAAACAAGTGTTTTGCTTCTTCTTCTTTTAAAATAATTAAGTTTTCTGAAACAAAATCGCTGTAGAATAACTGCATAATTAGGCCAAATAAATTACAATATGAAACCTTTTTGCTTTAAAACTATTTTTTCTTCTTGTTTTTAGACATCTCTTCCAACTTCTTTTGAAAAGCAGATTGTTTACTTTCGCCTTTTTTGCTTTTTGATTCAGCTATTTGCGCATTTAATTTGTCTTCATCTATAAAAAACTTGATAGCCCATTGTTGTGTAAATGTAATGATATTACTCAAAAAGTAATAATAAGTTAAAGCAGCTGCATATTTATTAAAAAATCCTAAAAACAAAATTGGCATTAAATAACTAATATATTTCATTTGCTCGTTTACACCTGTCATTTGATTGTTTAATCTAGTGTAAACTAAGGTAGAAATAGTCATTAATAAAGTGAATAAACTCACATGGTCGCCATAAATGTAATCGATGATTGGTAGTTTGCCAAAATTCCAAATAGAGTCATAAATGGATAAGTCATCTGCCCATAAAAAGGCTTGCTGTCTGAATTCAAAAGCCGAAGGAACAAATTGAAACACCGCTACCAAAACCGGCATTTGAAGTAACATAGGTAAACAACCACCCAATGGATTTACACCAGCTTTTTTGTATAATTTAAGGTTCTCAACTTGAGCGCCTTGCATATCGTCTTTGTGTTTTTCTTTTATTTCATCCAATTCTGGCTTCAACAACTTCATTTTAGCGGTTGATTTAAAAGACTTGAATACCAATGGTAACAAAAGTGTTTTAATTATAAGCGTCAAACAAAGAATAACAAGACCGTAGTTGCTAATATATTGCTGCAAAAAGTTAAAGATTGGAATAATCATGTATCGGTTCATCCAACCAAAAATACCCCAACCCAATGGAATAATTTTATCCATGCTTTCGTCTTGCGCTTTTAATGTATAATATTTATTTGGCCCAAAATAAAACTTTAAATCAAAGACTTTTTCTTGCTCGTTTTTATAAGGCAATTCAATTTCGGCCAACATGTTTTTGATGCTTCCTGCGTTCATTGCATCGGCTGTTGTTAGTTTACTACCTTGGTTTATACCAGATTCGCTTATAATTGTGGTGTT
>JBDNIM010000105.1:0-10151 GCA_041688295.1 Bacteroidia bacterium | reverse complement strand
TTGAAAGCAGATTGTTTTTTGTAGATAATTTAATTGACATGGGTGCAAAAATAATTTTGTGCGACCCACATCGTGCCAATATTATGGGATTAGATAAAAAAGTTCCATTAAAAGGAATCACTATGAGCTCACCAGATATTAGAGCCGGTGTATCAATGCTTATTGCCGCTTTGAGCGCAAAAGGCACGAGTACAATCAAGAATATTGAACAAATTGACAGAGGATATCAGTATATTGATAAAAGATTGAATCAAATTGGCGCAGAAATTGTAAGAATAGATTAATATGAAAGTACATTTAATTAAAAACAAAATTTTACTCTTGGCTGCGTTCTCAGTTTTTTTGACAGTTTCTATTTATAGTTTTAGTTTAATAAATTTAAACATCAATGCTCCTAAACCAAACAATCTTGCTGTTGATTCTTTAAATTTTAAGAATAAAATTGTACTCGTAAACTTTTGGTCTTCATGGAGTAAAGCTTCTCGCGCTGATAATAAAAATATTGTAAGATTAATTCAAAAATACAAAAGCAATTCTAAGATTGTTTTTATTAGTATTTCATTAGATACGGATCAAAATAGTTGGAAAAATGCTATTGAGGAAGATGGTTTAATATGGACCAATCATATATGCGACTTTAAAAAGTACGATTCTCCTTTTGTGAAAAAATATGAAGTAGCAACCTTACCGTATTATTTAATTTTGAATAATAATCAGATCAATTTTAAATCTACTTCCTTTAAAGAAATCGAAACGCAAGTCGAAAAGATGTTAAATTAAGTTTTTTGAAACTAAACATTCTGACAAAGGGTTGAATAAAACAAGTCAAATTGTCATTATATTACAATTGGCAATGTTTTTGACTAACTAATCTTATGAATCATGAAGAAATTATTGACGAAAAAAATTCTAATTTTGAATTTGAGGACAATGCAGATGCAAATGTCTCTGAAGAGATTAATGAAGTTGAAGATAATGAATTTGAAAATTTAAAGCTACAGTTGAAAGAGGCTGATGACAAGTTTTTACGATTGTATGCAGAATTTGATAATTATAAAAGACGCACCATGAAAGAGAGGGCAGAACTTTTGCAAACGGCAGGCAAAGAGGTCATTGTTTCATTTTTGCCTATTGTTGATGATTTTGAAAGAGCGCTGAAAGCCGCAGGTAAAAGTGAAGATATAGAATCTTACAAAGAAGGCGTTGCATTAATACATAATAAGTTTTTATCAACTTTGACAAATAGAGGGTTAAAAGCTATTATTAGCATAGGCGAAGATTTTAATGTAGATATCCATGAAGCAATTACAAAAATACCTGCGCCATCTAATGAATTAGTTGGAAAAGTAATAGACGAAACGGAAAAAGGATATTCTTTAAATGGCCATTTGGTTAGATTTGCAAAAGTAATAGTTGGAGAATAATTTAAAATAGAAAGAAAATTGGCAAAAAGAGATTTTTACGAAGTCTTAGAAGTTAGCAAAAGCGCTGCTGAAGACGAAATTAAGAAAGCTTATCGGAAGATGGCTATAAAATATCACCCAGATAAAAATCCGGGAGACAAAGCATCTGAGGAAAAATTTAAAGAGGCTGCAGAGGCTTATGAGATTTTAAGCAACAAAGAAAAAAAACAACGCTACGATCAGTATGGTCATGCCGGAGTTGGAGGTGCTGCTGGCGGAGGCTTTGGTGGAGGAGGAATGAATATGGATGACATATTTAGCCAATTTGGTGATGTTTTTGGTGGTGGTGGGGGTGGTTTTGAAGGTTTTTTTGGCAATTCAGGCCGTGGTGGAAGAACCAGAACCGCTGTTGGTTCTAATATTAGAATTAGAATAAAATTAGCTTTTTCTGACATTAAAAATGGTGTAGAGAAAAAAATAAAATATAAAAAATTAGTTCAAGCCAAAGGTACTACTTTCAAGGAGTGTGCAACTTGTCATGGAAGAGGTCAAGTTAATAGAGTTACCCAAACTTTTTTAGGCCAAATGCAAACGGTTGCAACCTGTCCCACCTGTCAAGGTAGTGGCAAGTCTATTTCTAACAGGGCACCTGGTTCTAATGAATATGGATTGATTCAAGAGGAGGTTGAAACCACCATTAAAATACCAGCAGGTGTTATGGAGGGTATGCAACTTTCTTTAAATGGAAAAGGAAATGCAGCTCCCGGTGGTGGTGTTGATGGCGATTTGCTAATATTAATTGAGGAGGAACCTCATGCTGAGTTGGAAAGGCAAGACAATAATGTGATTTATAATTTAGCAATCAGCATTGTAGATGCCGTTTTGGGTACACAAGTTGAAGTGCCAACTATAGATGGAAAAGCAAAAATTACGATTGAGCCAGGAACGCAAAGCGGAAAAGTGTTAAGGCTAAGAGGCAAGGGTTTTCCTGAGGTAAATGGCTACAATACAGGGGATCAGCTGATAAAAGTGCATGTTTGGATTCCTAAAAAAATTAGTTCTGAGGAAACGGAAATCCTGAAAAAACTAAACGAATCAGATAATTTCTCTTCAAATAATGCGAAAAAGGACAAAGGTTTTTTTGATAAAATGAAAGACTGGTTTTGAAAAAATTTAAAAATAAAATAATTTGCATTTATAGGTTCAAAAACCTTACTTTTGCAAAAAACAGAAAATAATATGTATTGGACATTAGAATTGGTATCTTATTTAGACGATGCCCCTTGGCCGGCAACTAAAGATGAACTTATAGATTATGCTATTCGCTCTGGCGCACCTTTGGAGGTTGTTGAAAACCTTCAAGAGCTAGAAGACGATGGAGAACCCTACGAAAGTATCGAAGAGATTTGGAGTGATTATCCCTCAGATGATGATTACTTTTTTCACGAAGACGAACACTAATTACTTATAGTCTATATTATCCAAAATAAGCTTTTTGGGTAACGGCTTTTTGTGAAACAAATGTTTGTTCTGGTATAAATTCTATTGCCGTAGATTTTAAAAATTGCCTTTTTTGATTAAAAAAAGCATTTATGCTTTCTTTTTGAAGATTTTTGTTAGAATAATTATAATCAGATAGTTTGCTTTTTTGACTGCCATTTGTTTTAATTGCCAAACTGATTTCATTATTTGCATATACCAACTCAATTTTTTCTTCATTATAGAGAGTTTCAATTGTGGTTTTAAATTTCTCTAAATCCCCAATAACACTAAGGTCAGTAAATGAAATAAACCCCTTTTTAAGCAATGTTTTATTCAAGCTTACATTGTTTTGATAGTCTTTGTTCAAAACGGTTTCGAACCCATTATTAAAAAGGTAATTGGCAGCTATTTTTTCTGGTGTTTTAAGCGTTTCATATTGAATGTTTGCCCTGAAAAGTTGGTTTAAAGCATTTTTTGATTTTGAAACTTCTGCTTTCAAAAATTCGTTAAACTCTTTAATAAACAAATGTGGTTCTCTGTTTACTTTATTCCAATTGTGATAAAAATAGTGTTCCAAATTTAACCTTGAACTTATTGAACCAAATTTTTTCCATAATTGCAAATTAAACCAAAGTATAATTTGTCGTTGGTTATTAAAATTGTTGTGATTCAAAGAATGCCAATCTATTAATTTAAAAACCATATCTTCTAAACTATCACTAAGATTATCGCCATTCCATTTAGAAAAGAGATTAATTAATTGCTCAGGACAATTCTCTGTTTTTTGAATTTGGCTCGAAAAAAGGTTAAAGGATTGTTGAATTTCTTGTTCGTTTTTTAAAAACAAGATTGTTTCATATATTTCTTGAGTTGATTGTGCTTTTATATCATCAAATTGTTGAATAGATGCGATGTATTGCTCCGTTTCTTTTTTCAAAAGAATATTTCTTGTCTGCCCATTTTCTAAATATTCAGGTAATAATAAGATGTCAATATTTGAATTAATGATGCAAGCATACCAAGCTGATTTTTCAATAAGGGCTTGTTTTATGAAGGGTTTTTTAATTGAATCAACAATGGGTAGTTTATTGTATATTTTTGTTAATTCAAAAAGCGCTTGCTCTGTGTTTAAAAGATCATTTTTTAATTGTATTGTCAAGCTGGTTTTCATAAATAGTAATTTTACCCATTGCAAAAATAGGATAGATAAAGCAATATCAAGTATTTAGAGTGTTTAAAAACTGATTTATTGTTAACAATTTGGTAATTTGCTAAAATGAGGAAGTTGTAGACTGCTTGCAAACAGGGGCTTTGCGTGGGTGTACTAAAAAATGTGCAATGCTGAATAAGGTGTTTTTGTAAATATGCGATTATGAAAGCTATTATCTGTCAAATTTGTTTTTGACCTCCGCTTATGCTTTAACTATGTTTCAAAACATAACCGCAAATTATAAATATTTGTTTTCTTATTTTTCAGTTTCAATCTTAATGTTTACTTTTGAAATCATAAATATGTCTTTGTTTGATACTAAAGAAACGATTGAAAATTTGAGACTCGTGTTGGCTCAACACAACTACAATTATTATGTTTTGGCACAGCCAACAGTTTCTGATTTTGATTTTGACCAAAAGCTAAATCATTTGATTGATTTAGAGAAAGCCCATCCTGAGTTTTTTGACCCAAACTCGCCAACACAAAAAGTAGGAGGGGCAATAAATAAGAACTTTGATTCTTTTGTTCACCAATTTCCAATGTTGAGCTTGGGGAATACTTATAATGAAAGCGAATTGGCTGATTTTGACCAAAGAATTAGTAAGCAATTAGGGCACTCGGATTTTGAATATGTATGCGAGTTGAAATTTGACGGACTTTCCATCAGCTTGCATTATGAAGATGGGATATTGACAAGGGCTGTAACGAGAGGCGATGGTGTTAAGGGCGATGTTGTAACAGACAATGTGAAAACTATTAGAACATTGAAAACCCATTTAAAAGGTCGTTTCCCTAAAAATTTTGAAGCGAGGGGAGAGATTTTTATGCACCGTGCGGTTTTCGAAAAACTAAACCAAGAGCGAGCAGAAGCTGACGAACCTTTGTATGCCAATCCTCGAAATGTGGCGGCAGGCACTTTGAAATTGCAAAACAGTAATGAAGTAGCAAAGAGACCTTTGGATATTTTTCTTTATCAGTTAATTGAATCGGAGGGCACTATTAAAACACATTTTGATGGTTTGCAGCAAATGAAAAGTTGGGGTTTGGTGGTTAATAAGGAAACAAAAGTTTGTAAAAATATTAATGAGGTTTATGATTTCATTAAGTTTTGGGATGTTAAAAGAAAAGAATTGAGCTATGATATTGACGGAATCGTTGTAAAAATAAATGATTATCAGCAAAGAGAGGAACTTGGTTTTACTGCAAAATCTCCCCGTTGGGCTATTTCATATAAATTTAAAACAGAGGCGGCACTAACCAAATTATTGAGTATCGATTATCAAGTAGGACGGACGGGCGCCATTACGCCTGTGGCAAATTTAGAACCTGTTTCCTTGCTAGGCACTATTGTTAAAAGGGCCTCATTGCACAATGCCAACGAAATAGAAAGATTAGATATCAGAGTGGGAGATTGGGTTTTTGTAGAAAAAGGAGGAGAGATAATTCCTAAAATTACGGCTGTGGATTTTTCAAAAAGAAGTGAGATTTCCGAGCCGCTTGTTTTTATAAAAATCTGTCCAGATTGCGGCACACCATTGGTTAGAAAAGATGGCGAAGTGCAGCATTATTGTCCAAATGAATTAGATTGCCCAACACAGGTAATAGGTAAAATTCAACATTTTATTCAAAGAAAAGCAATGGATGTTAATGGACTAGGGGACGAGACGGTTGACCAATTGTATAAAAACGGATTGATAAAAGAGATTAGCGATTTGTATTTCCTAAAATACGAAGATGTTATAAAAGTGGAACGAATGGCAAAAAAGTCTGCTCAAAACTTATTGGCAGGATTGGAAGCCTCTAAACAAATGCCCTTTCAAAAAATGTTGTTTGGTTTGGGGATTCGGTTTGTTGGCGAAACGGTTGCAAAAAAACTTGTAAAGCATTTTCAATCGCTTGAAAATTTGAAGAAAGCTACTTATGAAGAATTGTTGACTGTGGATGAAATTGGCGATCGCATTGCCGCCTCCATCATTGAATATTTTTCTAACGACAAAAACTTGGCAATGTTAGAGAAACTAGAAGAAGCTGGCTTGCAGATGGAAAGCCATGAAGAAAACACGATAGTTTCGAGTTTGTTAGCAGGAAAATCTTTTGTTATTTCGGGTGTTTTTAGTCAGTTTTCTCGCGAAGAAATAAAGCTAAAGGTGGAACAAAATGGCGGTAAAATTGCTTCTAGTATCAGCGCAAAAACCGATTTTGTGATTGCTGGCGAAAATATGGGGCCGGCTAAACTTGAAAAGGCCGAAAAACTAAAAATCACTATACTTTCAGAAGATGGATTTTTACAGATGCTAATAAATTAAATGTTGGCTTTATATCAAAGATATTAAAAACCCATCAACACAAAAAAGGCTAGAAGTAAAACTTCTAGCCTTTTTTAATATAAATGGTTTGTTGATTTTATTTAACTTCTTCGTAGGGAACATCCTCAACATCTCCGCCAGCATTGTTATTAGCATCTGGGCCATTAGCTTCTGTCTCATTAGCGCCTTGTTGTGGTTCTTGCTGTGCAGCATACATATCTTGGCTAGCAGCTTCCCATGCTTTGTTCAAAGATTCTAGTGCCGTGTCGCAAGCAGCTATGTCTTTTGCTTGGTGGGCAGTTTTCAATTGTGTTAAAGCATCTTCGATAGCCTGTTTTTTTTCTGCTGGCAATTTATCACCATAATCTTTCAGATTTTTTTCAGATGTGAAAATTAGTGTGTCCGCTGCGTTCAGTTTTTCAACCTCTTCTTTCAATTTTGCATCACCCTCCGCATTGGCTTCAGCTTCTTTTTTCATTTTTTCAATCTCTTCTTTGCTCAATCCTGTAGAACTTTCAATTCTAATTTTTTGCTCCTTGCCAGTGCCTTTATCTTTTGCACTCACATGCAAAATACCATTGGCATCAATATCAAATGTAACTTCAACTTGAGGCACACCTCTTTGCGCAGGTGGAATACCATCTAGGTTAAACATCCCAATTGTTCTGTTGTCTTTAGCCATTGGTCGCTCGCCTTGCAACACATGCAATTGAACACTTGGTTGATTATCGCTTGCTGTACTAAAAGTTTCACTTTTCTTTGTAGGAATCGTTGTGTTAGATTCAATTAATCTCGTCATAACACCACCGTAAGTTTCAATTCCCAAGCTCAATGGCGTAACATCTAGCAATAAAACATCTTTCACTTCGCCAGTTAAAACACCACCTTGGATAGCCGCACCCAAAGCAACAACCTCATCTGGATTCACACCTTTTGAAGGCGATTTTCCAAAGAATTTTTCAACCGCAGCTTGAATCGCAGGAATTCTTGTGCTTCCACCAACCAAAATAATTTCATCAATATCGCTAACGGTCATGTTTGCATTTTTCAAAGCTGTTTTGCAAGGGGCAATCGTTCTTTGAACCAAATCATCTACCAATTGCTCAAACTTCGCTTTTGAAAGTGTTCTTACTAAGTGTTTTGGAATGCCATCAACGGGCATAATATATGGCAAATTGATTTCAGAATTAGCAGTGCAAGAAAGTTCAATTTTTGCTTTCTCTGCCGCATCTTTCAATCTTTGCAGAGCCATAGGGTCTTTGGTTAAATCCAACCCACCGTTCTCATCTTTAAACTCTTGAACCAACCAATCAATAATTTTTTGGTCAAAATCATCACCACCCAAGTGCGTGTCGCCATCCGTAGATTTCACTTCAAAAACACCGTCTCCAAGTTCCAAAACCGATACATCATGCGTTCCACCACCACAGTCAAACACAATAATTTTCATGTCTTTGTTCTTTTTATCCAAACCATAAGCCAAAGCGGCTGCTGTTGGCTCGTTTATAATTCTTTTTACAGTTAATCCAGCAATTTCACCGGCCTCTTTAGTGGCTTGTCTTTGCGCATCATTAAAATATGCAGGCACAGTAATAACGGCTTCTTTCACTTCCATTCCCAAATAATCTTCAGCCGTTTTCTTCATTTTTTGAAGAATCATGGCGCTAATTTCTTGTGGCGTATAAAGCCTTCCATCTATATCCACTCTAGGCGTATTGTTGTCGCCTTTCACAACCTTATATGGCACCCTGCCCACTTCGGTTGTTACTTGGTCAAAATTATTGCCCATAAAACGCTTGATAGAAAAAACAGTGTTCACCGGGTTCGTAATCGCTTGTCTTTTTGCCGGATCGCCAATTTTTCGCTCGCCATCCTTCATAAATCCAACCACAGAAGGGGTTGTTCTTTTGCCTTCGCTGTTAGCTATAACAACGGGTTCGTTGCCTTCCATCACTGAAACACAGCTGTTTGTTGTGCCCAAATCGATTCCAATTATTTTACTCATTTTATTATTGTTTTTTTACATAGAAGTAGTCAAATTCGATACCATTCCATTTATTATGACAATTTAACTTTTTAATGAAAAGACGCGCGTTTAAAATGTCAGTTTTTATGACAAATAGGCGCTTTGTTAATGATTGCTACCATTAAATATTTGAAAAAAATAATTAGCATCTATTTGGTTATTAAAATAATATTGTATGTTTGACCTTTAAAATTAATTAGAATGAAACCATTCATATTTAGCTTTTTTATCGTTGCAAGTTTTCAATCTATAATGGCCCAAGCATACAGAATTCCTTCAAATGAACTGAAACTGGGATTTGGCTTTGCAGACAATTATGGAGAACAAGAGATTGGATCGGGCTTTGTTTTTTTTCTTGGCTATCACAAATATATTGATAGAAAGCAAAAAGTAAGCATTGGTTCAAATATCGGTTTGGGTAATTTTTCAACAAGAGAATATACAGGTATGCACAATATGCATTATAACTCATACAATTTTAATTTGAACATTGAATATAAGTTTTTAAGAATAAAAGCTTTTGCTATCAGTGTTTCGGGAGGCGGTTTTGTTGCCATGTCTTCTGGTTTGATTGGGGCAAGTGGCCAAACATCACGCAGGGAAACCTATTTTAGGGAATATTATGCTGGCTATACCCTTGCAGCTGCCCTTCATTTTTCACCACCTAATAGTAATTTTTCCTTTAACATTACGCCTATCACTGTTTATTCAAATATTTTGAGTTTTGATCAATTTCAAACAACTTTGGGTGTAGGGTATCGGTTTTAAAAAAGATAAGAATATATGAAATTCATTCCCATATCTATGAGGAGACCCAATTAATAAACCATCTAAATATTTATGTGGGGATGCTTCCTTTTCATCGATTATTACATTCAATAATGAAGAATATTTATGTGTGATTGTGGCTGATGGACTTAGCACCGCAACTAAATATTTTTTAGCTTCTGATTCTACCATTAAAATTATTTTGTACTATTTAAATTGTCATCAAACTGAGATAGATATATCCTCGACAATTTGCAACGCAATTAAGTGTGCTGATGCTAAATTGAGAAGTGGATATGAGAATACAATAAACATGAAAAGCACTTTATGTATTATTCTTATTCATGAAAAAGAAAAATTTGGATATTATTACAATGTAGGAGATTCAAGAAATTATAAAAGCAAATCTAAGTTAATTTTAAAATTTAACATAAAATATAGAAAGCAGCCTGCTCAAATATCAAATAATCCTAGGAAGTTTTAGATCTTGAATCGGTATTTTTCAGCTGATTTTAGTTTAGGCTGATTAGCCGTTTTGAATTGTTGCTAACTGACACGAAAAATACACCTAACGATACGATAAATACGCTGTTCGACACGGAAAACATACAGTTTGACATGAAAAACAATCCGTCCGACACAAAAAATACACCGTCCGACATAAAAAATACATCGTCCGACATAAAAAATATACCTTCCGACACAATAAATACTTCGTCCGACACAAAAAACACACCTCCCGACACAATAAATACACCGTCCGACACAAAAAATATTTGTTTTTTGAGTTGAATCATCCATTTTTTGAATTGAATCATTTATTTTCTGTGTTGAATCATTTATTTTCTGTGTTGAATCATTTATTTTTTGTGTTGAATCATTTATTTTTTGTGTTGAATCATTTATTTTTTGTGTTGAATCATTTATTTTTTAAGTTGAATCATTTATTTTTT
>JBDNIM010000104.1:0-4661 GCA_041688295.1 Bacteroidia bacterium | reverse complement strand
TAACTATCGTGTCCCAAACCTCACAAAAGGCAGCATTGGTTACTTTGCAGATATAAGTGCCTTTTTTAGTAGCTGTAAAAGTGTTGAGGCTAGAACTGTCTTGCCATCTAACGCAATGGTTTGGTACGGGCGCAAATAGTGCTTTATTAATTACCGCCCCTTCTGCAAAAACCGTATCTTTTCCCAAAAAATCTTTCTTTATTTTATCATAAATAGTGATGCTTTTTGTAACCGTATCTGCCTTGTTGCCATTAGCAGCAATATAACGCACTTCATAAGTGCCAGTATCTGCAAACGAATATGGATATCTTTTGCAGTACCTGCCAATCTAAAACAAGCCCAAACCGTTTTAAAATACAAACAAGTCGCAGTTCAGACAATTAAACGAAAGAACCTGCCCAAAGGAAGGTTTTTTTGTAGCGTTTGGTTTTTTGATAAACTAATCCTATTTCATATAAATAAAAAATAGCCAAACGACCCAATGGGTGGCTTGGCTATTTTAAACCTACTTTTTTTTAAAAAAAAATAAAGTCTTTATTTATCTAACTTTAGTCCGATAACATTTTCTGCACCATCTTGATTTTTCCCTTCTATCAAAATAGCACCATCCGAACTTTCCAAAATAGATACTAAATTTTGGGCAGAATACACAAGCTGCTTGTCCACCTTGGTTATAATAAAACCATTGGGCACTTTTCCCTTAAATGGACCATTGCCAACGGTGTTTACTTTTACCCCATTTTTTAACCCCAAAAGCGCTTTTTCTTCTTTTGTTAAATTTGAAAAAGACATGCCTTTAAAGCTACTTTCTTCCAATTTGTCGGCCATAGAAACCGTTTCCTTACCATCCAAACCTTTTAAAGTTGCCACCACAACCTTACTGCCCCCGTTTCTCAACAATGTAATATCTACTTTATCGCCAGGTCTGTATTTTCCAATCTCCTCTTGCAAAGCAGAAACTGTATTTACCTCCATATTATTTACTTTTATAATTACATCGCCTTTTTTCACACCGGCTTTAATAGCTGCGCCATTTTCCGTAAGCTCCTGAACCAAAACACCTTTCAATTCTTTCAGCCCTTCTTTTTGTGCCAATTCTTGCGTAATTTCTTGAATAGCAACGCCCAAAAGGCCTCTTTGAACCTTACCAAATTTTAATAAATCATCCATCACTTTTTTTACTAAATTGACCGGAATTGCAAATCCATATCCCGAATAGCTGCCTGTTTGAGAAGCAATTGCAGTATTAATACCTATCAGCTGGCCTTCAGTATTTACCAAAGCACCACCGCTGTTTCCGGGATTAATGGCAGCATCTGTTTGTATAAAGTTTTCAATAGCATATTGGTTATCTTGCCTTCTCAACAAATCGATGCTTCGGCCTTTCGCACTAATAATCCCAGCCGTTACAGTACTCGTCAAATTCATCGGATTGCCAACTGCAACCACCCATTGTCCAACTTTTGTAGCATCGCTGTTTCCAAATGACATGAACTGCAAATTTTTTGCATCAATTTTCAATAAAGCCAAGTCTGTTGTTTTGTCAGTTCCTATTAGTTCTGCAATATAAGTGTGCTTATCATTAAGCGCAACTTCAATTTTTGTTGCGCCATCAATCACATGATTATTTGTAACAATATAACCATCTGTGGCAATAATTACACCGCTACCAGTTGCCATGCCTGGGCCACGGGGCATTTCAAATTCAAAACCATGGTCTCTGAAAAAATCAAAAGGATCAATCCCCTGACCATTTTGCGGCTTTGTTTGTTTTTTTCCCTCCCCAAAATAGGATTTAATGTGAACGACTGCTGGTGTGCTAACCTCGGCAACCTTTACAAAATCAAAACCAAAGCCCGTTTCTTTATTTTCTAAAAGACTGGCAAACTTTGCATTATTACTTTGCATGGCAACAAAACCAGAATACTCTCCCGATTTAGAAATCATTTTGTTCACCCCCAGTGCGACAAGTCCGCCAACGATGGCGATTGTCAAAAAGCCAAAAAATTGTTTCATTTTCATATTATATATTATTTATTTTTTTATTAATTAATTTCAAATTGCGTTCCAAAAAATATTTATTATCTTTGTAACGCAAAATTGAGACAAATATTTCACATAGCATTTACCTTTTTCGACAAACAAGTATTAATCATCCATAAGCAGTGTTAGGAACCAAAAAACTCAATGATGTTCAGCTAATTGAAGCCATTAAAAAAGGAGATAGAAACGCATTAATACAACTTTATAGAGACAATTATTTATCTATGAAAAACTATGTTTTAAACAATAATGGAAGACAAGATGATGCAGAAGATGTGTTGCAGGACGCTTGTATTGTGGTTTGGGAAAAGACACAAAATGGCGAGTTTATATTAACCTCCAAACTTAGTACTTTTGTTTTTTCGGTGTCAAAAAACTTATGGTTGAAAAAGCTAAACAAACAATCGAAAAATATGCCAATTGATGACATGAACCATGAAAAAATGTCAGACAAAAACACTTCATTTGACAAAGAAAAATTGCATCATGTAAAAGAAATGATTCAAACATTGGGAGAAAAATGCCAATCCATACTTACCTATTTTTATTTTGATGGGTTGGATATGAGCACCATTGCAAACATTTTGAACTATAACAATGCTGATACCGCAAAAGCAAAAAAACACCAATGTTTTAAGCAATTGCAAGAATCTTTTTTGGCCAAATACGATAAAACAGATTTTTTATAACCTTGAACTACAAAAAAGAACATATCGATTTATTTGACAGATATTTAAAATCCGAACTTGATGGTCAAGAATTAAAAGATTTTGAAGATAGGCTGATTGTTGACGAAACATTTAGAGATGCTTTTGAATTGCATCAACTTTTGGCTGAAGGCATCAAACAAAATGGGAAAGAAGAACTTAAAAACTTATTGAAAGATAAAGGAAAAGTTGTTTTTTGGGGCGAAAACTTGTGGTCGAAAAAAATGAGAATGGCTTCCGTTGTTGTTTTCTTAATATTTGCAGGATTATTTGCTTTGGTGCAATTTTATTTAGAACCAAAAGAGCGCAAATTAGCTTTAGAAAAAGAAACATATTTAGAGAAATACGAGTACAATCCACAAGATACCATTAAAAATGAATTGAAACAAATGGAGATAAAACCAGAAGAGAGCGAAGAATCGAAACAGATTGAAGCAGATTTACCTCCAATTTTGGCACTAGACAACATAGACAATTTAGAAGAAACCATCCAACAGAAAGATGAGGAAATTAATGTTGAAAAAGAAGTAATACAAGCAACACCAAAAGAATCTTCTTATGCAGATTATAATATTTCGGTAGAAAGAAAATTGCGAGACACTGTTATTTATTTTAGTGTTGTAGAATTAAAAAGAAAAGATTTCAATAATTCATATAACAAAGCAGAACAAAAAGGCAAAATGCAATTGCCTTCCAATAATAACAATAATATCGATAAAAAAATAACGCCCAACAAAAAAACAACAGATTCTACAACAATAGAAAACACGAAGCAAGAATCTAAAAAAATGGCTGGCGCAGTAAATAAAGTTACAACAAACTATAAAATAGAACATTGGAAATCGCCCATAAACTACAGAGGATATTCTTTAAAAGGCAATTCAATAAAACTATATGGATACGATTCTAAAAATATAAAAATAAAGGAATTGGACACCAAAAAATACATTATAATAGACAACACCGTTTATAAACTTACAGGTTGCGAAACCAGTTGTCCTCTTCAAAAAGAATACGATGACGAAATAATAGATTTATTATTAAACTAAAAATGCAATTACCATTCTACAAATATCAGGGAACGGGCAACGATTTTATATTAATTGACAATAGAGATTTAAGATTTGGAAAACTAGATGTTAAATTTTTATGCAACCCAAAGTTTGGCATTGGTGCAGATGGCTTAATGCTGGTTCAAAATAAAGAAGGCTATGATTTTGAAATGGTTTATTATAACAGCGATGGCAATGTTAGCACAATGTGTGGCAATGGCGGAAGATGCATCGTTCATTTTGCAAAGTTTTTAGATGTTTTTAAAGGTAACACAACATTGTTTTGGGCAATTGATGGCGAGCATGAAGCATTAATAGATGGCGATTATGTTGAATTGAAAATGATAAATGTCGATACGGTTGAAAACATTGGTAAAGACTTTTCATTAAACACTGGTTCGCCACATTACATTGTTTTTGACAACAACATTTCTGACATTAACCTTATTGAGGCAGCCACAAAAATAAGATACAATGATGTGTATTCAAAAGAAGGAATTAATGTGAATTTTATCGAACAACTGGATAATGAAACCATAAAAGTAAGAACTTATGAAAGAGGTGTCGAAAACGAAACCTTTAGCTGTGGCACTGGTGTTACGGCAGCTGCTATTGCCTACAAAATTCATGCAAACTTAAAAAGTAGCCACTATTCAATAAATATAGAAACCATTGGCGGAGATTTGAAAGTTAAATTTAAAGGCGAAACCGATTTTCATGATATTTGGCTTTGTGGTCCTGCTGTTCAAGTGTTTTTAGGCATAATCAATATTTAGTTTTGACTACTATTAGAAAGGCTTATGATAGCACTGTAATTTTATTAAAAAAAAAATTTGATACAGATGAATCGAATGCAATT
>JBDNIM010000103.1:0-5129 GCA_041688295.1 Bacteroidia bacterium | reverse complement strand
TTTGAAAAAACTAGAAGAAACAATTGTAAACATTGTTTCAATGGGCTTTGATATTACAATAGCTATTAAACCGATAAAAACAACACGAATAAAAATTGAAAAGTAATTAACTGATTTGGGCGCATTGCTTGGCAAGGTTTTTTTTGTTAAAGTATATAACAACAAAAGATAAATGTTTGTAATCATGTAGGAGAAAAAAAGTCCCATGGAAATACCTAAAAAATTATTTTTAAACAATTTAAAAAAAGCAAAAAAAACACTTATAAAGCAAAGTAATAAAATCAAAAACACAAAAACTCCAATTGCTATAAAACGAAATTTAACTTTTTTGTTACATTCGATAATGATATTATAGTCATCACCAGATAAAGCACAAAAAAACTTACCTAAATTCATACAGCTAATTATTATTATCTTGTACTTTTATAAAAAGTTCAGGATTTTCATCAATCTTTCTAATCATTTCTTCTTTATATTTTCCGATTGCATATTCAGTGAGTTCCTCCTGAACTTTTTGCAAAGATTTCTTCTCTACTAGTAATTTTTCTTTGTGAAGGTAAGTTACCAAATCTCTTTCTTGCCCTTTTTTATCAGGATGGTAATTATATTCAATATGAATACCTTGCTCAGCCTTCATAATTTCTTCGACATTATCCTTTAAAAAATCATAAGGAGATTTAACTAACATCATTTTAAAGAAAATTGGAGTCATTTCAATTGCCATAAACAATAAGGTAACAAATAGAGAAATACCAAAACCTGCTATATGGTGGGCTAGTTTTATCCTTTCTAGTAATCCGTCAAGACCAGCAGATACTTTCTCCCCATTCACAATGTCTTTTTGTTTTTGAGATTCAAATTTCTTCAAGTTCTCATAACCTTCTTTTATAAATGGTTCATATTTGCTTTTTAATTGACCTTCTTCCGCTTTTGCTCTATCCCATTGTTCTTTTACTGCTCTTGCTCTAGGCCCAACAGTTATTAATCTTGCCTCTTCAATATATTGATTTTCTAATTGAACGGCCCTTTCCGTTTTCTTCTGGATTTCATTGTCCCATTTTGTGATTTTAGTTTTTTCAGTTTCTATTCTATCTAAATAAATTTTGTCAATGCTTCCTAAATATTCTTTTTGTTTTTCCATTTGAGCATTATGCAATTCCACATCTATTTCAGATTTAAACATTCTAATTTCAACTGGTTTAGAAATTGTAATGGCAATAATAGCTCCTAAAATCAAACGTGGGATTGCTCCTTTAAATTCATCCCATGTAATGGCTTCTGTGCCATCCCCTTTTCCCGTACTAGAAACAATAAAACGATCTAGATTAAATATCATTAAACCCCAAAAACATCCGAAAACCATTGAAATAATTGATATAGACCAACTAAACTGAGATTCAATTGCAGACCCTCTTGGTTCAAAAATTGTATAAAATGCATATCCGCCAGCTAAAGCAGCCATCAAACCTGTGGCTGCAATTATTCCACCCAAACACATGTATTTGATTTGATCTGAATAGGTTGATCTTTCTAAAATGTATCTGTCTCCTCCAGCTGCACTCCATAACATTCTCATAATACGTGAAGACTTAGAAGTTTTGTAATATTCTTTTATCATTGTTATTTTATATTTTATTAGTTGTAATTTTTTATAGCATAAGGCTCAAATTCAATAATTGAATTTTTAAATTTATTAGATATAATAGGTTCTTTTAAAATCAGTAAAGGTTGATCTATTAGCGCCAAACCATTTGAAAAAGCAGTTTGAAGCACTGTGTTATTATATGGAACTTGGATAAGCAAAGGTATAGAAGTGTTAGCTCGAAAACTTTTCAATATATTAATTTTAGTATTTTCAATTAAAATCCTTTTCTTGATTTTTTTTGCTATTCCATAAAATGTTATTTCTAATGGATTATATCGATTTGAAAATAAAAATTTTATACCATGTATATTTCCTACAAATGAGCCAACCCCATTAATTTTAACTTTATGGCAACCTTTAACATTCCATAATATTTCAATTTCATTATCTTGAATAACTACCCTATCATAAACTGAAAGACTTTTCAACTTCAATGATTTTATTAACAAGATATTCTTTAAAAACAAGAGAATTAAAAGAAATTGTTTCCTAATAATTTTTTTGTTTTTTTTTATTTTTAATTTTAAAGAGTCTTTCCCCATAAGTCTAGTTTTTTAAATAAATCTTTTGAATTTATATGTTTGCAAATAAAATAAATTAAACTTAAAGTTCCAAATATATTAATTGTTTTGAAAAAAAGAGCGCTAATAAATATCAGCACCCCTTTTCTAAAATCAGCGTTTGGGAACATAGACTTTATTATTCTTATCATTGTAATAATATTGCCCACCATTTGGACCCGTATATATTGATTTTCCGCCTCCATAGTTATTTGCACTGCTTGAATAATCTTTTGCTTTTGTTCCTGACACCCCTGTGTAAGGATTCGTGTTGTCTTTAGTAGAATAATTATCGTGATTGGTATTGTTTTTCGTAGTTTTAAAATGGGGCTGAACATAGGTATTTGTAGTCGGTTTGTAATAAGAAGGCTGATAAATACTACTTGGATTTGTTTGGCTAAATGCAATTATTGCAAACACCATCATACTGAATAAGAAAATTGTTTTTTTCATTTTTGATTGATTGTTTATTTTTAATTAATATGCCGCAAATATACAACCTAAAATTACTGAGGGTTTAGCTTTGCAACCTTGCAAATGTATAAACAAGGTTGCAAAAAAATTATTGCTTATACTGCACAAGACTCCTTGAAATGTTGATTTTAAAGGGTTTTCCCCTGTTCCCATCAATTTTATAAAATTTAGACAATGGCTCACCTAATAAATCAGCTATGGATTTATTAATTTTAGATTTTGCAATATTAAAAGAATTTTCCAGTGGATTAACGAGTATTTTTATTCTTTCCTCTATTTCACTTAAATCATCTGAAATAGATAGTCTTTTATAAATTGATAATATTTCACTTTGATGATCTACTAAATCTTTAAATAACACCCCCTCTGTTCTACTTAAATAAAACAAGTATAATGCTTTGTATAATGGCGTCAATCGTATTTCTTTGTTTAAGTCATATATCATGATTTTATCGTCTTTTGTAACTGACACAGGATATTGTTTAACCTTAGATTTTGGATTAAGCCTTTTTTTATAAATCAACTCATTTCTCACGCCTTCAAAAATCATGAAAGCCTGATGAAGAATATCTTCATCAACATTTTCATCGTGTATTTTCGTCAAACAAGCATCGCAAATATTGGCGGTTTGCAATTTTAAAATTACATCTTCTTTGTTGTTGCACATATCATTCATGCAACCTAGTGGTTTCTTATGAATATGCGCATTTTCAGGATTGGTAATATCCGACTTCATAAGAATTTGCAAAATATTTTCGACTATTTGATAGGCAATAGGATATTTGGGGTTAGAGTTGGTGTAAGTTTCCCATTCATTAACATGTACAAAAAAACTTCTTTCATTATTGTCTGCACTAAACCAGTTTAAAGCATTTCTTCTTTCGGTTAATAGAACAACAAAATCATTTTTTTCTATTTTGAATGTTTCTCGGTAATAATCACACAACGAAAACAATTCTTTCCAACTTAAAGGTACATCATAGGTGTTATCAAATAATATTTTTGTACTATCTGACGGATACTTAAACTTAAAATCAGGGTAAAACTTTTTAAGAAATGGAAATTTTTCAGCATCAAACTCTACATCTACTTTAATAAATTCTATTGGACCTTCAAAAGTTTCTAATAGTCTATGAACATCTATAAATCCTTCTTCATTATATTCTGGTGTTTTTAGTAAAAATACTTTCATTTTAAGTTAATTGGACAAAACTAACGGTTTACATTGAATATCATACCATCAATAAAATTTTAAATAAAATCTATCTTCTGCCCATTTTGCAGGATTATTAATAATGTATTTTGAAATGTTTTGATATGATTTTTCGTTTCGGATTATATGTTCGTGATAATTGCGTTGCCAAACAACGCAACCGATATCCAATAAATTCAATTGTTTTGTAACCGATGATTTATAACCACGAATAATTGCACCAATGGTATTGGGTTGAACCCGTATGGGCGAATTCAATTCGCCCGTGCGGTCATTGGGCGAATGCAATTCGCCCGTGCGGTCATTGGGCGAATGCAATTCGCCCGTACGGTTATTGGGCGAATGCAATTCCGTTTCATTGATGGGCGAATGCAATATTGTATGTTTGTCGGGCGAATGCAATTCGCCCCTACCCAATAACCGTATAATACCGTGGATATGATTGGGCATTACAACAAATTCACCCAATTCTACATTGGGTCGTAATTCAGGTGTTTTTAACCATTCATCATTTGCAATTTTTCCATATTTATTCAAAACCATTTTGCCACCCACGATTTCCCCAAATAAACTTTTCATATCTTTACAACAAATAGTAATAAAATACAAACCCGCCTGTGCATAATCGTATCCTTTTAAACGGATAGACCTGCGGTTGTGAATATTTGGATTGTATTTATTCATCATATTGTAAAGCGTATTTGTTTTACCACTTTCATATTGCAAAGATATTCCTTTTATTAAAATGTCAAGTATTTGGTATATAAAAAATGATTTTTATTATTGCACAAATAACTTTGCAATTACCTTTTCTAAATATTTTAGGGGAAATATTATTTTAAATTGAATTTATCATCTGCCCATTTTGCAGGATTATTAATAATGTATTCTGAAATGTTTTGATATGATTTTTCATTTCGGATAATATGTTCGTGATAATTGCGTTGCCAAACAACGCAACCTATATCCAATAAATTCAATTGTTTTGTAACCGATGATTTATAACCACGAATAATCGCACCAATGGTATTGGATTGAACCCGTGGGGGCAAATGCAATTCCGTATGTTTATTGGGCGAATGCAATTCGCCCGCACGGTTATTGGGCGAATGCAATTCGCCCCTACGGTTATTGGGCGAATGCAATTCGCCCCTACGGTTATTGGGCGAATGCAATTCGCCCCTACGGTTATTGGGCGAATGCAATTCGCCCCTACGGTTATTGGGCGAATGCAATT
>JBDNIM010000102.1:0-10854 GCA_041688295.1 Bacteroidia bacterium | reverse complement strand
TGGACTCTACTGTGATTACTCGCTATGGAAATCAGCAAGGAGATAAGCGTGGCTAAACCCCGCTAAGTCTGGCAGAAACTCACATCATCCACCAATGGCATTTGTGGATGAGTGTAAAATGGTGGCCAATTTTTTGTTTAGAAATGGCAATGCTTATACTACCAATAACTTTTTGTCTTTTTTGGAGGACACCATAAGCCGTTTAAAATACAAAAAAGTAATCCTTTTAAGGGTCGATAGTAGTTTTTATGGCAGTGAAATATTTGACTATTTGGAGAATACACATCGCCCCAATAAATACATCATTGTAGCCCGACACTATTCCACAATTCAACCAAAATTTCTTCCATTAGCCATTGGAGGACGGTAGGAAAAGGAATTGAGATAGCAGAAAAAACTTGCCAAAGTGATAACTGGGTGAAAATTTGAAGAATGTTTGTGGTTAGACAAAAAATAAGCGAACGCCCCCAATCAACAATGTTGTGAAACTATACCATTATATAATAATCACCATGTTTTATTAAAATCTAAATCAGGCTTGTCTTTTATTTCTATAAAATTGCTGGTTTTTTTCCTGTCGAATAAAAATGAAGTGTGTTTATTTTTTTTTCTGTAAAAAAAAGCCAAAGGCGAAAGGATTAAAAAATAGATAGTGGAAAGTAAGATAGTGCTTGAAATAATGCCCAATGTTCTAGCCAATTTGTGCCAAAGTTGCTCTACTAGAAAAGCCATTTTGGGCAGGAAAAAGGCAACAAAAACCAAAAGGACAATGGGCAGCAAAAGCCACCAAAAGGATTTTACTACCATCAATAAAATTAAGGGCAAGCAAAGTATGAGCAGCGTTTTTTTAGGGTTGGATGGCATGTTTCATAAAAATAATATTTTCTATAACGAGGCAATCAATTTCTGTGTTTATAAAACAATTGTATGCATCCTGCGGACTGCAAACAATGGGTTCTCCACGCACATTAAAGCTTGTGTTTATGAGCATTCCGTGGCTCGATAGTTTTTTAAAATCTGTTAAAAGGGCATAAAATTTGGGGTTGTTTTCTTCCGAAACCGTTTGCACCCTAGCCGACCCATCCACATGCGTAATGCTCTGAAAAACACTTCGTTTTTGGTTCAATCTTTCAAAAATATTGCTTGTGGAGGTTTTCTGTTCAAACAAAAACGCTGGTTTCACTTGGTCAACAAAAAGCATATAAGGCGATTGGCAGGTATTTTTGAAATAAACAGGCGCATCCTCTTCTAATACCGCAGGCGCAAATGGGCGAAAAGCCTCTCTTTTTTTAATTTTTAGGTTCAATGTAGTTTGCATGTTGGGGCCTAGAGGATTGGCTAAAATGCTTCGATTTCCCAATGCCCTAGGTCCAAACTCCATGCGTCCCTGAAACCAAGCCACTACTTTGTTGTCAAACAAATAATGCGCAATTATTTGGGTCAAATCCTCGAAATTTGGGCTTGTTTCTGCTTTAGAAAATTGGGGGTTGTTTAGGTTTAATATTTCTTTAAGTTCTGTTTTAAATTGGGGGCCTAAATATGGATTAAAATGCGGTTTAGGAAGAAAATCTTGCTTAAAATACTGATGATATGCAAGCATAGCCGCCCCAATTGCCGCCCCCGAATCGCCTGCCGCAGGCTGAATAAAAATGTTTTCGAAAATATTTAGGGCTTTTAGTTTGCCATTTGCCACACAATTTAAAGCCACTCCGCCCGATAAACAAAGGTTTTTTTGGTTGGTAATGGTTTTGCAGTGTTTGGCCATTTTTATTAAAATTTCTTCGCAAATATATTGGGCAGCAAAAGCCATATTGCAATGTTCGGCTGCAATTTCCGACTCCGGATTTCTTTTTTTTATGCCAAAAAGTTTTTCCCAAGAAGGGGTTTTAATCATTTTAAGGCCGCCCAGATAATCAAAATATTTTGGATTTAACTGTAACGAACCATCCTCATGTATGACTACGAGAGTAGTTTTTATTTTTTCGATAAATGCCTGTGTTTGATCACTATTAACATTGCCATAAGGCGCAAGCCCCATCATTTTATATTCGCCAGAATTGACTTTGAAGCCCAAAAAAAATGTGAAAGAAGAATAAAGCAAACCCAGCGAGGCCGGAAAATGCAGTTCTTTTAAAGTTGTTATTTCATTGTTTTTGCCAATGGCTAAAGAGGCAGTTGCCCATTCGCCCACACCATCTACAGTTAAAATAGCCGATTCGGAAAAAGGAGAGGTGAAAAAACAACTTGCAGCATGCGACAAATGGTGTTCGGAAAATAGGATTGGGGTTTGTTCTTTATTAAAATTGCCAATTAAAAGCAGCTGTTTTTCAATGTTTTTTTTAATAAATAATTTCTCATTGAACCAAATAGGCATCGATTTTAAAAAAGAAAACAAGCCTTTGGGCGCAATGTGATAGTAGGTTTCTAGCAGTCTTTCAAACTTCAGCATTGGTTTGTCGTAAAAAACAACCGCATCAATGTCTTTTAATTCTAAATTGGTTTCTTTCAAACAAGATTTTAGTGCCAGAAAAGGAAAATTAGCATCGTTTTTTATTCTCGAAAACCTTTCTTCTTGCGCAGCCGCAATCACAATACCATCTTTGATAATGGCGGCAGCCGAATCATGATAAAAAGCAGAGATGCCAATAATAATTTTCAATAGATTTTGATTTTAAAAATGATAATTAAAGGATAAAATTTGTAAGTTTGCAAACTTAAGAATTAATTAGGTGTTAACCCAATAAGGATTTCAATTTATGAAAAAAGAAAAAATAGCCATCATTGGTGGAGGATTAAGTGGTTCACTGTTGGCCATTTGTTTAGCAAAAAAAGGGTTTCAAGTAGATTTATACGAGCGCAGGGGCGACATCAGAAAAGGAAAGGCGGATGCTGGCAGGTCCATAAACTTGGCATTGTCTGCCCGAGGCATAGCGGCATTAAATAAAGTAGGGCTGGGCGAAAAAGTTTTAAACGACACCATTCCCATGAACGGTCGCCAAATGCACGACACCGAAGGGCATTTAACTTATCAAGCGTATGGAAACGAAGGTCAATTTATCAATTCGGTTTCTCGTTCAGGCCTAAATATTCAATTGTTGGAATTGGCCGATGGATACGAAAATGTTAATTTATACTTCAATTGCAAGTGTATAGATGCCGATTTGAAAAGTAACACAGCAACAATTCAACATCAAGATGGCTCTGTTGTTGAAATTTCAGCAGATGTAATGTTTGGCTCAGACGGTTCTTTTTCGGCCATAAGAAGCGAAATGCAAAAGCAAAGCAGGTTTAATTATTCGCAAACTTATGAAAATTATGGATACAAAGAGTTGGAGATCGTGCCTTCAGAAAATGGCAGTTTTCAAATAGAAAAAAATGCATTACAAATATGGCCCCGTGGTGCTTTTATGATGATAGCTTTGCCAAATCCGCAGGGTAGTTTCACATGTACACTCTTTTTGGCTTATGAAGGCGAGCAAAGTTTCGAAAACCTGAAAACAGAAAAACAAGTAACAGATTTCTTTCAAACTTATTTTAAAGACGCTGTGCCAATGATGCCCAATTTAATAAAAGATTTTTTTGAAAACCCTACAGGCAACCTGGTAACAATTAGATGCAATCCATGGGTAATCAATCGTTTTGCTTTAATTGGCGATGCTGCCCATGCTGTCATTCCTTTTTATGGTCAAGGCATGAATTGTAGTTTTGAAGATGTTAGCGAAATAGACGAAATTATAAACAATCACTATCCAAACTGGGATACTATTTTTGAAGTGTATCAAAAAGAAAGAATAAAAAATGCCAACGCCATTGCTGACCTTGCTTGCAAAAACTTTGTAGAGATGCGTGACCTAGTGGGGCAAGAGGATTTCTTGCATTTTAAAGCCATCGAAAAACAATTGGGGATGCTTTATCCTGAACACTTTTTCAGTCAGTATAGTTTGGTTAGTTTTTCTACTAAACCATATAAATACGCCTTGTCGCAGGGTTATAAAAACGAAGCGCTTATTAACCACATTATAAAAAACAAATTAGAGAATGAACTTGGAAATACTGAAATGATGCAATCCTTTTTCAATCAGTATTTATAGAAGATAGTTTACTGAATAATGATTGTTTTCTTAGCATTAATTTTGCCAGTTTTTTCATTGCTGATGATTAAAAAATAAGCAGCAGAAGCTAGCGCATCTGTATTGACAATGTGGGTTTGATTGGCCATTACTTTTTGGTTCATAATCTCTTTGCCACAATAATCAATGATTTTGATGTTAAAATTTTCGTTGGTAGTATATTTTAAATCAATTTGAAGCTTTTTCCCATTGGCTAAAGGATTAGGGTAAATAACGGCCTCAAAATTATCATTAATTGTATCCAAAGTTATTTTTCTAGAAGGGATGCCAATTCTCAAATTATTTAGAATAAATCGCATCATGTAAGCTTGTTGATTTGTGAACATTCCTGCACAGCCATCCAAAGCATAATCCATATAATTTTCAATCATATCTGGCTTGTCATCTATTGCATCAGTGCACGAATTGGCATTTCTATTACAAGTAAAATTCCGGTCTCTTGCATTTGGGGTATCAAAAATACCATCGTCAACACTGCATCCACTGCTAGGGAAATCGCCCCAAGTATGTCTAAGTCCTAGATAATGACCTGCCTCGTGAATCATGGTTAATCCTTCTACATTTTTTCCTATAGCGTCCGGATGGTTGTACCCTACAGTTGAAAAATGAGCCACTATGCCTGTTTCTAAATCTGTAGTGTCTTTTGTAGCTCCAAGTCCAACCCAGTTTGGCGAGCCTGTTGGGGGCGTAGCGAATCCTAAAGTCATAGAAACCTGATTTGGAAATCGCATATTTCATATCCAAATGTTCAAGTATTTTGTTGGATCCCAAGCTGTTTTTCCACCTCTGTTCGAATATTTCATATCTGTTGAATAAGCACCAAAAGTATTAATAGCAAAAGTTGTTTTGGTTGTTGCTGTTCTCGTTATTCCATTGGTAGGATTGCCGTCTGGGTCTGTTGTTGCCAACACAAATTGAATTTTTGTATCGGCAGCTGTTTTTTTAAAAATTTCTCTAATTCGCTGCGTATCTTTCGTTGTTTTTCTAAACGCTTGATTTAGCGCCTCCATCTGCTGAACGATATATGTTTCTGAGATATTTTGATCGTTATTGTTGTGTAAAATATGATAAACTACTTTTATTTCATACGATATGGTATCAGCAACTATTCTTCTTTTGCTGTTATCCAACGCTGAAAGGTAACCATACATAGCATTTTGAAACATTTGATTTTGCCATTTTTCATAGCCAGGGTTTCTTGCTTTTATTTTTTCAATTTCATGCTGGTATCCACAAAAATCATTGTGTTCATTTTGTGAAAACATGAGTTGCGAATAGCTAATGAGTAATAATAAAAATAATATTTTTTTCATGCAGGTGTTTTTATTTGCCTTGAAAATTAGGTTTCCTTTTTTCGTTAAATGCCGCCACTCCTTCTTTATTGTCTGCGCTGCTGCCTGCTATTTCTTGGCAGTAAGCTTCATATTCTAACATCGTTTCCAAATCGCTATTAAACGATTTGTTGAGCATCTTTTTCATCAAACCTATTGCTTTAGTTGGCGCTAAAGCATAATAATCCACTATTTTTTGGGTTTCAACATCAAGTTCTTCTGCGCTAACACATCTATTAATCATTCCCCATTCTAAAGCCTGTTTTGCAGAAACTTTGCTACCCATTGTGCTTAATTCAAAAGCTCGGGCACTGCCAATTAATCTTGGTAAGAAAAAAGAAGAACCGCTATCTAAAACCAATGCTACATTGATAAAAACTTCAATTAAACTTGCATTTTCAGCAGCAATAATAAAATCGGATGCCAATGCTAATGAACAGCCCGCGCCAGCCGCAACCCCATTAAGTTTACAAATAATTGGTTTTGGCATATTTCGCATTTCTCTGATAATTGGATTGTATCTTTTGTGCAAGGAGTCTATAAAAGAGCGTTTTTCTGAGCCAGCAATAGCTTTTAAATCTTGACCGCTACAAAATGCTTTGCCAGCCCCTGTTAAAACAAGTACTCTAATTTCAGAATCTTTTTTTGCAGCTTTTAAAGCATCTTGAAGCTCGAAACTTTGCTCATCATTAAATGCATTAAAAACATCGGGTCTATTAAGCGTTATTGTAGCAACCGCTTCTTTCTTTTCAAATAAAATACAATTGTAGGACATTAATTGCAAATTTAATGTATTTTTGGAATTAAAAAAACAACTTAATTAAAAGGACTTTAATTTTTATTAAAATAACGAAACGAACAAATTAAAACTATCATATTTTTCATCTTTTGGCGAGAGAATTGGATTTTCCATTTGCCAATCTATTTTAAATTCGGGGTCATTCCAAGTTAAACCACCTTCACTTTCTGGATGGTAGGTTTCGCTGCATTTATAACTAAAAATGGTGTCGTCTTTTAAAGTTGCAAATCCATGTGCGAAACCAACTGGAATATAAAGCATTAGGAAATTTTCTTCGTTCAATTCTATACTAAAATGTTGACCATAAGTTTTCGAGTTTTTTCTAATATCTACAACAACATCCAAAACAGCGCCTTTTATTACTCTCACTAATTTCATCTGGGCATGGGGCGGATTTTGAAAATGCAATCCTCTTATAATGCCTTTGTTAGAAAGCGATTGGTTGTCTTGAATGAAATTAGTAGTAATATTGTTTTGTTTAAACAAATCTTGGTTGTATGATTCGTAAAAATAGCCTCTTTTGTCTTGAAAAACCTTTGGTTTTAATACGAAAAGTCCTTCAAAATCGGTTGTAATAATTTCCATTTAATATAAATTTGTGTCTGCAAATTTAATACATTTTTTTTCCTTTGACTATTCATCATTTAATTTCATTAATTTTGCCGCTTGCTTTCCATTTTTGATAATATAGACAGTCCTGAAAAGTTGAAAAAACTAGGTGAAATTGAGTTGCATAATTATGCCCATTGGCTAAGGGATTTCCTGATTCAAGAAATCCCTAAACTCGGTGGTCATTTTGCAGCAAACCTTGGTGTTGTTGAGTTGACAGTTGCTTTGCATTATGTTTTTAATTCACCACATGACAAAATGATTTGGGATGTTGGACATCAGGCATATCCACATAAAATTTTAACTGGAAGAAAAGAAAACTTTCATACCTTAAGGCAAAAAGGAGGATTAAGCGGTTTTCCTAAAATGGCAGAAAGTGAATGCGATGCTTTTGGAACAGGACATAGTTCTAGCTCAATTTCTGCGGTTTTGGGTTATGCTATTGATGCAGAATTGAAAAATATAAACCGTCAAAACATTGCAATTATTGGAGATGGTGCTTTAAGTTCGGGACAAGCTTTTGAGGGGTTTAATAATGCAGGGCTATTAAATTCTAATATTACAATTATTATTAACGATAACCATATCGGAATTGACCCAAGCCAAGGGGCAATGGGAGAGTATTTGCAGATTTTGGACAATAAGTTTGACAATTTGTTTACTGATTTTGGATTTCAGTTTTTTGGCCCCATAGATGGACATAATTTAAATAATTTAATTCATACTTTTGAAACAACAAAAGAAATAGATGGACCTAAAATTATTCATATAAAAACAACAAAGGGCAAAGGGCACGCTGAGGCAGAACAAGCGCAAACCAATTGGCATTCGGTTTCTAAATTTGATAAATTAAGCAAAACAGAGTCGAATAAAAATGATAATGGCATTAAGTTTCAAGATGTTTTTGGAAGAACTTTATTAGAATTAGCAGAAAAAGACACAAATGTTTATGCTGTTACACCTGCAATGATTTCGGGTAGTTCGCTTAATTTTATGCAAGAAAAGTTTCCTAATCGTGTTTTTGATGTTGGCATTGCAGAACAGCATGCCGTAACTTTTTCAGCAGGCTTAGTGGCAAGTGGAGCCAAGGTTTTTTGTTGTTTATATTCCACATTTTTGCAAAGGGCAGTCGATCAAATTATACACGATGTGGCTTTGCAAAACTTGCCCGTTATTTTTGCCATAGATAGAGCTGGTTTTGTTGGCGAAGATGGGCCGACACATCATGGTGTTTTTGATGTAAATATTTTGCAATCTATTCCAAACATGACGATTATTTCTCCAAAAAATCAAGAGGATTTGAGAAATGCTATTTTTACCGCCTATCATCATAAAAATGGCCCCATTGCAGTGCGATATCCTAGAGGAAAGGACGAGAAAAGGTTTACTTCAACTGATTTTAAATTACTTCCAATGGGTAAAGCCAATCGATTGAAAAAAGGAAAGAAAACGGCTTTGATAACTTATGGTTTAATTACTAATACTTGTTTGAACGCAGCCGAAAATTTAGATGTCTCTGTTTATGAATTTCCTTTTATAAAACCATTGGACATGGTTTTGTTATCTCACATATTTGATAGCTATGAAACAATTTTAGTTTTTGAAGAAACCCAAAAAATTGGCGGATTGGGGAGCACAATTGCTGTTTTAGCCTATGAAAATGAATATAAAGGGGTATTGAAAATTACAGCAATTCAAGATTATTTTGCAGAACATGCCCCTATCGAATCGCTTTTAGAAACAGAAGGGTTGAATAAAACCAATATAATTGAGCTTATAAAGTCTTCAATTTAGGTATAAAATTTAATCCGCTCAATTCGGTTCTATGTGAATTAAAATGTTGCCAATTTGGGGCAATTCTTTTTGTAAAGTGTCTTTCAGGAGGTGAGAAAGGTCGTGGCCTTCTTTCACAGAAATGTTTTTATCTACAATAGCATGCAAATCTATATGGTATTTCATTCCTGATTTTCTAACTAAGCATTTTTCTGTGTCAATAATTCCATCAACATTTAAGGAAATAGCTTTAATTTCATTTACCAAATCTTCATAAAAATGTTCGTCCATAATCTCGCCAAGGGCGGGTCTAAAAATTAAATAACTATTGTATAAAATAAAACCAGAAGCAAACAGGGCTGCCCAGTCATCAGCAGATTCATACCCTTTGCCTAAAATTAGTGCAATAGAAATACCAATAAATGCTGCAACGGAAGTGATGGCATCACTTCTGTGATGCCAAGCATCGGCTTTTAACGATGAACTTTTTGTTTCGTTAGCTTTGTTGATTACCAAACGGAAAGAAATTTCTTTCCAAACGATTATAATGGCTAACACAAACAATGTCCAAACCTTGGGCAAACTATGCGGTGTTTTTATGTTTTCGATACTTTCATAAGCAATTATGGTGGCCGATGTTATTAAAAAACCAACCACTAAAAAGGTAATTAATGGCTCCGCACGCCCGTGACCGTAAGGATGGTTATCGTCTGCAGGTCTGCTTGCATATTTTATTCCAAACAAAACCAAAAAGCTTGCAAAAACATCAGTAATTGATTCTAAAGCATCGGCTATTAGTGCATAAGAGTTACCAAAAAAACCTGCAAAACCTTTAATCAACGCCAATAGAGTATTGCCAATAATACTAAAATATGTGGTTCTTATGGCTGTTTTCTCATTGTTTATCGTTTTTTCTTTGTTCATTAGTTATTTGTTATTTAAACCATTTTCCTAAAAATAAAATTCCTATTGCTGACCGCCAGATTGCATCAAAAATGATTTGATAAATTCATCAATATAGCCATCCATTACTGCTTGAACATTGCTCGTTTCCTCGCCTGTACGCACATCTTTTACCAATTTGTAAGGATGAAAAACATAGTTTCTAATTTGCGAACCCCATTCAATCTTCATTTTACTCGCCTCGATTGCATCTCTTGCTTCATTCTTTTTTCTCAATTCCAATTCGTATAATTGAGATTTAAGCATTTGCATTGCTAAATCTCTGTTTTCGCCCTGCGACCTTGCTTTTTGACAAATAACCACAATCCCAGTTGGTCTGTGTGTCAACTGCACCTTGGTTTCCACTTTGTTTACATTCTGTCCGCCAGCGCCACCGCTTCGGCTTGTGTGCAATTCCACATCGGCCGGATTAATATTTATCACAATATCATCATCAATCATTGGATAGGCATACACACTCGCAAAAGAGGTGTGTCGCTTTGCATTGCTATCGAAAGGAGAAATTCGCACCAAACGATGAACCCCACTTTCGCCCTTCAAATAACCATAAGGAAAATTGCCTTCAAACTCTAGCGTAACTGATTTTATGCCAGCCACATCACCGTCCTGTCTGTCTATTTCTGTTACCGTGTAGCCATTTTTTTCGCCCCACATAAGATACATTCTAGCCAACATAGACGCCCAATCACAGCTCTCTGTTCCACCTGCTCCACTATTAATTGTTAAAATTGCGCCCAATCTATCCTCTTCGCTTCTGAGCATGTTTTTCATCTCCAAATTTTCCAAAGCCTCGGCAGCTAATTTGAAAATATCGTTTAATTCCGCCTCCGTCAGTTCATCTGCATCAAAAAACTCTTTGCTTATTTCAAGCTCTTCAACAAGGTTTTGGCATTTCTTGTATGCCTCTGTCCAAAACTTTTTCTCTTTTGTTTTTTTTAAATGCTTTTCAGCCTTTTTGGGGTCATCCCAAAAATTGGGAGCAAGCGTTTGTGATTCTTCATCGGCAATTAATGCCAGTTTTTGAGCGATGTCAAAGATACCTCCCCAACGCCTCTACACGGCCTTTTAAATCTTTAAGTTGTTCAGTTGTCATTGTATTATTTTTTAAATATTAAGAATTCTTTTACCACAAATTTTACAAAATCCAAATTCTAAATAATGGTGCAAATATAAAGCAAATATCAATTAAAAATCAAGAATATATCGGGAGTGGGAGGATGGAAGTTTTTTTCTAACTTGTTTTAGATTG
>JBDNIM010000101.1:0-27645 GCA_041688295.1 Bacteroidia bacterium | reverse complement strand
GCCAGGTAATGTTGGTTCTGCTACCTTTTTTGGGTTCCACCATTCTTTTCTACAAGAGGATAACAATGAGATAACACATAATATAATAATTATTTGTTTCATGTTTATTTCAATTTTTTATTGCAAAGATAAAGATTTTAATATTAATTTTCTATTATCAATCTGATAATTTAACGGTTTTAATTTTATGTGGTTTTCAGAAACAATGTTTTTATTGTGCGTTATATCTTTTACAATAATGTGAGGCATTTCTTGAAAAATATGAATGGTAAAAAAGAGTGTTTGAATAGTTTTATTAATTTAGTCTAGCTCTATATTAACTCTTTTATTAAAACAAAGTTTGTTGATTTTCTTTTTTCGGATGAAAAGTTCCAATAATCATAAATGGATTTTTGCCCGTTAAATGGTGGAGTTGCGATGTTCCTAAAAACAAATGTAAGTCTTTTGTTTTTGCGAAGTCATCAAAATATTTTTTCCTAACATCTTCAACTGCTTTTACTTCGTTTCCTTCGTGTTTAGCAAGACAGTTCCAATAAAGCTGACCTATTTCCCAATCTTCAATCATCATTTTACTTTGTTTTCCATTACAGTCTCGTAGAACATAAGAAAATTTATAAGGAAGTTTTCTAATCACTTCAAACAAGTCCTCTTCTTCTTGTGCAAATAAATTACTACTTCTATCATGTTTTAGCTTTTCAAGCCTCTTTTTGTTCCATTCTCTTTCTACTTGTTCAATCGTAAAATTGCTTATTTCGGTTGGTTTGAATACCGCAAGAGAAGTCATGATTTCTCTGTTCTTTGCTTCTAAAACTAGTTTTTGAATATCATTATAGATTTCGTTTTTGAACACAATTTCTTTTCGCAGCAACCAATTACTTTTTGTATCTAAATGGTCTAAAATTTTAATTTCAGTATCGTATGAAACTGGTCTAAAACTTTCTTTTCTAAAATCTCTTTTGTTTTTTACAAGGTCGATTTCAATCCAATCATATTTTTTATATTGCTCTTCAAAAGATTTTTTTCGAAATTGAATAGGGTAAATTCGAATCCATGTTCCATCCTCCAAAAAACCAGCGGTACATACCAATTCGTCATATTTCCCGGAAATGGCAGGGTAAGTTTTTACAGTAATCAATACTTTTGTCTTTGCCATATTTAAATATGTTTTACTTGATATTTAAAGTTTGGCAAATTTTCAATTGCTTCGGCCAAATGTTTTCTATGGCATTGACAAATATTAGATTCAAAGCAAGTTAAAGCTATTCGTTTGTGTTTTTGCAATAAATCTAAAATTTTCAACTGAGAATCAGTTGTTTTTTTTAGATTAGTTTCACAATAAATAGAAAATAATTTATCGTAATCATTTTGATTATTTAATTCTTGTCTTTGGTCAGATTGTATGCCTACTTCGTGGAAATGCAAATATTCAATTCCCAAGCTATTACAGAATCGTTGCAATAGACTTTTGCTAAAACCATATTTCATACTTAAAGCATTATTTCTAACATCAACTAATATTTTCACATCATTTTTAAGCAATCTATTTAAATACTCTTCCAAAGAAATACCTTCATATCCAATAGTAAACAAACTAATTTCATTGGTTTTGGGTCTACTGTTATTGACTTTCTCAAATTGATCTACTGTTAATATTTCGCTTGCCTTAACGCTATTGATTGCCCAATAAGGAAAATTTAGATAGGTGTGCTTCATTAAAGCATCTGCATTCATTTTTCCATAAAGAGCTTTAATTTCTATCATAATTTTTTTGTCATTTTCTTTTAAAACTTTAAAGTAATCGATTTTTTCAATACTAATAAAATGACTTTTTGTTTCTGTCAATAATTCTTTATTAACCATAGCAGTTAAGTCAGCGTTTGCAGAATAAGAATAGCAACCAAAACGGTATGGAATAAAATCATATTCAGCTTTACTTTGTCGTTTGGAGAATAAAAACAGTAGTTTCTGCAAGCTTATTTTATCAATATTTCCATCAAAAATCTGTAATAATGCCAATATTATTTTTCTTCTATAAAACATTTCACAAAGGTAGAATATTTATTTCTTAGTCTTTTAAAAAAGTGTTTTCACAATCTCTTTAAATAACTTATTAAAGTTTCATATTGTCTTAATAATAAAAGCCAAGATAGTGCCGAAGTTTTATTTAACAGCTATTCTACTTAAAAAAACCTAATATTTTTGAATATATATTTATCGCCATTGCCTATAAACAATCAATAGAATTACCGCATTGAAGAAATGCCATTAAATAACTTTATTTAAGCCAAATGGGCTCCCATTTTGCAACGGTAAAAAACATACAATTAATTTTTAAAAAAATATGCTATTTGCCACAAAAGCAATCAAACCAATCGAATAGCAGTCGTTCACTAATTTCCCAATTTTCTGCCATTCAAAAAATAATATTAAGGCAACGAAACGCTTCATTTTTGTGTCTTAAAGATTCTATGGCAAAATTTCCATTTAAAACATTAACCATTCTTCTGCTGTTTTTATTAACAAATCAGATGAAAGCCGATGTCATTGGCGGAGAAATTTCCTATAAACAAACAGGCAACAAAAAATATGAAATAACATTAAAGGTCTATCGCGAATGCAATGGTTTGGCTTTGAAAAATATTCCAATTTTTTTGATTAATGAAACGCCAGACACCATGAGACTGCCAACAACAAGGGTAAGTATTCAGGATATTTCTATTAATTGTTTGGATACAGGAAGCAATATTTGCAAATCTCAAAACACCAACAACTCAAATACAACTGGGTTAGAATTACATACTTTTATTGCCAAAATAGATTTCAACGACCAAAAATATGACAGCTTTGTAAGTCGGAGTTGTGTTGTTAATTTTGGTTCATACATTGGTATTAGAAAACTAGGCGGAATTTTAACAGGCCCATACAACACACCTTTTTATATTGAGGCAATGATTAATTTGTGTAAATCAAAATATACCAATTCATCGGTTGAGTATCCAATTTTTAGACAATTCGAATTATTGCAAACCAATCCGTTTGGCTATAGTTTTGCAGGGAACGATTATGTAGATTTTGATTCTATTGATTATAAAATGGCAACCCCAAAAGTTGGTTTTAATATATATTCCCCTTTTACTTATGGCAATCCCTCAATTCCGATTACACCCTATTGTCCACCAAATCCTGCGGTTACGAATTGTAGGCCTATTCCATCGGCAAATCCGCCAAGGGGTTTTTATTTTGATTATAAAACCGGTACAATCTTTGTTACACCAATGAAATATTTAGAGAGACCCATTCTTAATTTCAGAGCTGATGAATATAGAACAGATTCGCTTGGGAAAAAGATATGGCTTGGTTATAGTTCACGAGAGTTTATTTTAACAGTTTCCGGCTTTTCAGGCTTTGTTAAAAATGCAAAACCGAACATTAATTCCAATCATTTTGAGTTTAAAGTGGGCGAGAAAAAATGTTATGAAATAAACGCCAAAGATGCCATTGGCAACCATAAAGATTCTGCTAACAATGGTGAAGAAACCCAATTGACTTTAATTAATCCTTTGCCTGGTGCTACTTTTTTCTTAAAAGATTCGTCTGCTAAACAAAAAATTGGGGTTTATTGCTTTAAAATGACAGATGGTTTTTATGATTCTATAAAAAACAAGGATTACCAATTAGCAATTTTTAATACCAGGGATAATTTTTGCCCTATTAATGCCTACAATTCTAAAAGTTTTTTTATTAGATTTCTGCCACCCGATTCTGTTGGCAAACTAAAATACTCAAGTTTTTTAGACCAGAACAATGATGGTATTAGAAACAATGGCGAACCTTTCATTCAGTCTAAGGTTAAACTAATTTACCAAAACAGAAAAGGCAAAATTTACCAAACGGCAACAAACGGGAAATTAACACAAATGCTAGAAAAAGGCAGTTACACGCTGAGTCCCGATTACAATTATTATTTAAATCAAACTACGAAAGACACAACTTTTTCGTTAAGTTTCAGAGATTCAGTTTCTTTGGAAATCGGATTTGTTTATAAATCTGGCATTTACGGACGAGTTTATGAAGATAAAAACAAAAACTGTGTGTTTGACAATGCCGACATTCCTTTAATGGGATATAAAATAAAAGACAGCCTTGGCAATAATATTGGCATTTCTGGTGCAGACGGTTTGTATTATATAGCAGCGAAAGCTGGCAATCACCAATTAAGTTGTTTAATAAACAGTAGTGCTTTTGATGTTTCATGCCCTTCCAATAACATCATCAACATTAGCACTTTGGCAGATAGCGCCTATTTTGGATTAGATTTTGCAATAGAAAAAAACAATAATTACAGCGATATTGAGGTAAACTTACATGCAGGAGAAATAATAAAAGGTGAAAGTGTATCTATTTTTTTGAATATTAAAAACAATGGCAACAAAACTCGTAAAGCTATTCCGATAGCATTGAGCCTAGGCATTAACAATATAAATGGCACAAACAATTGGAAAAAACTAACAGGAGCAGAAAACAACATCGTTATTGACAGTGTTGCACCTTTTTCAGAAAAAAACTTTAGTTTTAAAATTGATGAAATAAAATCACAAGCAAATTTTAGTGCAGGTCATTCAATTTTTTTTCAAGCCAAAACCGACCAAACAACTATCAATAACGATTCCGATAGAAATAATAATAAAGCCATATTAATCAAAGTAGTAAACAAAGCCGAAGGCGCAAACTTCAAGCAAATTATAAATGATAGCAGCAAAACCACTATCGATAAAACAATAGATTTTAGTATCAGCTTTGTGAATTCGGGTATAGACACTTTGAACAATGTTATTATTTCGGATACCATTGATTTAAAACATTTTAATTTATCAATGTTCAATTTAAACTTTAACAACAAAAAATGCAAACCTGTTTTTGTTGGCAATGTTATTTATTTTGAATTTGAAAAAATAAATTTACTTAAATATGAAAAGGACATCAATGAAAATAATGTCTTTTTAAACTTTACATTGGGTTTAAACTCTGATATTGAAAAAGAAACAAGCTTTAAAAACCAAGCAACCATAGATTTTGAATTTACTAATAAAGTGGCAACCAATATTGCAAAAGGGAATATTATTAGTCCGGTTAAGATTTTGAGAATAAAAAACACAAGCACTTGTTTGAACGACAGCAATTTGATTGTATTTGAGCCTAGAATTTTGCTGGCTGCGAACAACCAAACATTTATTGAACTAAGTGATAGCCAAGGTTTATTTGGCAATCCAATGGTTTTAGGATATAAAAACACTAACAAAACGAAGGACAGTCTTCAGTTCAAGGTTCCAAGGTTGAACAGAGTTGGCAATTATTTATTAAGAACACGCACCACCAATCCATATAGTGTAAGCATAGACAGCATCGGAATTGTTGCACTTTTGGTTAAAAAGTCAAGCCCAATAAGTATTAGCAGCAATTTAGTAAACAATGGCATTTGTGAGAAAGAATTATTTGCACTTCAATTTAACTCTAACAATCCTCATCAATTGTTTAAGAACAACCAAGAACAATTTTCAAAGGGAATTTACATTAATTATTTTGATACATTAAAACCGCAAGATGTAATAAAAATTGTAATGCAAGATACCAATAATTCATGCACCGATACAATGATTGTTAAGCCAGATGTTCATCCATTGCCGCAGGTTTACATTTTTGTGATTGATAGAAAAGATGATTATTGCAAGAATGAAACCATACAATTGGGCAAATATTTTTCCACTACTTACAATATATTTTTAAACGGAAACATGATAGAAACGACTGCCGATACTTTCTCTAACATAAAACTAACTCAAAACAGCCATCTAATTGTTCAAGGATTTAATAACTACGGCTGTTCTAGCTTTTCCGATTCTATATATTTGAGGGTGCATCCTTTGCCTGTGGCTGAATTAATTACTGCAAAAAACAAGATATGTAATTACGATTCGGTTGAAATAACGATGACTAACGAATGGGAAAAAGAGGTTTATAAAAACAATCAATTGATTGTTTCCAAAAGTTTTGCTAAACGCTTTGTTTTTGGCAATATAAAAAACCAAGATTCTTTTTATTTCAACACTATAAGCGACAAATATTGTGTATTTAAAACTGAAACCAAAGTCATTGAAGTTGTTCAACAGCCAGAAAAACCAATTCTGCAACGGTCAGGAAATACCTTGTTTATCAATACCAACGATAAGGTGGATTGGTTTTTTAATGATACTTTATTTGCTACAGACCAAGACAGCATTTTAAACTGCCCGAGTGGCACCTATTTTGCAAAAGTTACCAATAGCTTCGGCTGTTTTTCGCAATCAGAAAATTATGCATTTATAAACACCAAGGTTTAAAACAACAGTTTGGCAAGGTTGAAAATATACCCAAATCCTAGCAATGGGGAAGTTCATATTGAATGCGATAAAGCTTTTAACCTAGAAGTTTTTGATATATTAGGTCAACACATTCTTATAGTAAGCAATCCGTTTACCAAATCATTGGAAATTAAACTAAACAAAGGTGTTTACATTTTTAAAATAAAAATAGACGAAAGGATATACGCTGAAAAAGTTGTGGTTTGGTAATGGATATTTTGCTTCTTGGTTATAGGCATTTTACATGTTAAATGATCTGACCACATTTTATACCAAATTTCCATCTAACTTTTGTTCCTCAATTCCTTATTTTTGCCCACCATAACTTTTAATTCTAAATATATCAAACTGCTGGGCTTTTTGCTTTGGACTGTCATGCTAGTCTATGCTTTGCTTTGTTTTAAGAACAATGGCGATTTTGTGGGGTATGTGGATTCGGGGAATTTGCTTTTGGATGGGAAAAATATTTATGATTCTATGTTTAATACATGGCCGCCTGCTTTCAGTATTTTGTCGGTACCTTTTGCTATCATCAATAATATAAACTTCCATTTGGTTAGGTTTTTATGGATGATTGTTTTGTTTCTGTGTTTGTTATTCAGCATAAAAACCATGACCGAGTTTTTGGAACAAAAGCCAGTTACCTACCGTTCGTTGTTCTCCTATTATATTAAAAAACCTTGGTTTGTGTTGTCTTTGTTGTTTGTTTGCCGTGCCATGATGGACAACATTATGTATATGCAAATAAATTTGCCTATGTTGGCGGTTGCTTTGTTGGCTTTAAGAGAAAATAAAACCATAAAAAACAATGTTTGGATTGGGATTAGTATTGGCAGCAAGGTTTTCAATATATTTTTAATCCCTTTGTATATTTTGCTACGGAAATGGAAATCTCTTCTGGGTATTTTTATCGGTTTGCTCGTAGTTTTTGTTGCAGTTGTCTTGGTTTTTGGGATTGAACAAACCTTGCAACTCCACCGTCACTGGTATGATCACATTGCCACGGCAAAGCATGGCATTCATCACAGAAACCAATCTCTTATGGCTGGCTTTTTCAGGCTTTTTAGTGAAGAAAACATCCTTGTTAACAATCAAAAACCTCTTATTGCGCTCAAGGACAGCTACATAAAAGCCGCCTACTATACTTTTGCTTTGCTTTTGGCTTTGTTCTATTTTTCAATGTTTTTTAGGCAGATATTAAAACCAACGGCTCGTTTCTATCAGTTCTCTGTTTTGGTGATTATTACCGCCATTCCCCTTTTGACGCCCTTGGTGTGGAAAGCGAATTACATTTATGCTTTGCCAGCCGTTTTCTATCTAATTTATCATTATCACCTCCACAAACCAAATGCATTTAAACTGTTTTGTTTTTCTTTTGCTATGTTTTGCCTCACATTTTCTGCTGAGGTAATTGTTAGTCGTGCTGGTATGTATTGGTTAGAGAAACAAAATGTTTTGCCCATTGGCCAATTGTTGTTGTATTTTCTTTTGTTGATGGAATACAAACCAAAAAGGAGGATGGAAATTGACTAAGCATTTAGCGGACAGAAATCCGTTGCTGCGACATTGCTTGATATTGAAGAAGTTAAAGCTGTTTTTTTTATTTTAAACATAAACCAAAACCACAAAAGATTATTATTAGAACCTTAAATTAATTCATACACAATTAAAACAGAAACAAGTAGCTATTAAAAATTTGGTTCATATTATAAAATAAATAATATTGGGTATAGATAAAACCTTTATAATCTTTAGTAGAGAATTGCAAAATAGTCCAAAATTTTATAAAATTAAGATTAAAAAATGGATAAAAATATTACTTTTGTAGTTGAAATTAAAAAATGAGACTACTGTTAGCGAATGATTTTTGATAACTAAAAATATGACAATGATTGATACAAAATACTTCAAGGAATATAGAGAACAACTGGGCTTTACTAATCAGAATAAACTTAAGGCTTTTTTGGGTGCGAAAGATATAATTCCAACAATTGATTACAATTATATAGAATTATTAAACTACAGACTACTTGAAATAGTAGCAAAAATAAATGATTTGGTCGTGGATGAAATAAAAGTTGAAGATTTAGGGATATTTTGTGATGAAAATATAAAAACAGTATTTGAGAAATTAAAAACACACAACATCATTTCGAGACTAAATAATCTAGGTAGAAGACCTGAAGAAGTTTATTTTTCTTGGATGCGTGGATTTGTAATGTCTTCATATTTTTTAAGTGCATTGAGCAAAGTTTTTGATGTTGATATTGAAAATATTGATTTAATTGGAGATGATGATTTAGTAAATATTGAAACTTTTAAAAAATCACCAAAGGCAGATTTGCTAATTAAATTAAAAAATGACAAAAAGATTAGAATTGAAGTTCAATCTGGATTTCAAGGAATAAATGACATTAAACAACACAAAGTTTTAGAAGCAAAAAGAATTAAAAGAGAAGAGAAGATTCCTTCATTAGTTGTTCATTTTGATTTATACAATGGGCAGGTTGCTTTTGTAAAAATAGATAATATTGATGATGACAGTCTAAATTGGATAACAAGACAACAATTGGAAGGGCAAACTGTTTTTAATATAGATCAAAATTATTTTGTTTGGAAATTAACGGAATTCCCACCTAACTATAAAAAATTATTTAAAATTTAAAATATAAGATTATGCTTAAAAAATTCAAAACTATTGATTTATTTGCAGGAGTTGGCGGTTTAAGTTATGGGTTTGTTCAAGATGAAAATTTTGAAATTTTAGCTGCTAATGAAATTTTGATTAATATGGCAAAAGCTTATGAGTTAAATCATCCATCTGTTAAAGTTTATTGCAAAGACATAAAAGATTTTGGACTTGAAGATTTAAAAAAAGATTTTGGTGTTAAAAAAGGAGACATAGATTTAATTATAGGAGGGCCTCCTTGTCAAGCATATTCAACTGTTGGAAAAAGGTTAATTGACGATCCAAAAGGAAAACTATTTCAAGAATATTTTAGAGTTCTCAAAGAATTAGATCCAAAAATGTTTTTATTTGAAAATGTAAAAGGTCTTATTTCTATGCAACAAGGAGAATTATTAAAGTCAATTATTTTGTTGTTTAAATCATTAGGTTATAAGGTTGATTATAAAGTTTTAAATTCAGCAGATTTTGGGGCACCTCAAATAAGAGAAAGAGTAATAATTATAGGAACAAAATTAGATGCTAAATATATGTATCCTGAACCAACAAGATATAATCCTGAAGATGGCATTAATCTTTTAAATCAAGAATTAAAACCTTATCTAACATTAAGAGAAGCTATTGGTGATCTTGCTTTTATCAAAAGTAGCGAAGAATGTTTTGTTTATGCTACTGAACCTGTTAATGAATTTCAGAAATTAATGAGAGAAAATGCTCCAAATAAATTAATGGACCATAATTCCCCCAACAATAATGGTAGTTTAATCAAAATAATGGAAAACCTTCCAGATGGTGGAACTCCAAAAGATTTGCCAGAAGAAATGAGACCTAAAAGTGGTTTTGCAAATACTTATTGTAGATTGTGGTGGAACAGACCTAGTACAACAATTACTAGAAATTTAAGTACCCCTTCATCATCGAGGTGTATCCATCCAATAGCACCAAGGCCACTGACAACAAGAGAAGGGGCTAGAATTCAATGTTTTCCAGACCATTATATTTTCTATGGTTCAAGAGGCGATAAAAACTTGCAAATAGGAAATGCTGTGCCTACATTTTTATCTGCTGCATTAAAAGATTCGATTAAAAAACATTTATTCCAGAATCTATCAGAATCAAAATAATAGGTGGCTTTGTTCGTTTTCAATACAATTTTTTGCAAACCTTGTCCAATTGTTTTTTTTCTATCAAAGAATTTAGGGTTTGGGTAAGGTTTTTGATGCTGTCTCGATTGCCGCAGTCATACATTTCTAGCAAAGGACTTTTTTCTAAAATCATGGCTTGCATATCTTCTAAAGAAGGTGGTGTCATTAGCTTGCCAAAGTCTTTGTAGCTGATTTTTAGGAAAGCCACTTGCGGGCCAATTCCTCTGTTGTCTAGCAAATAGCCTTGTTTTAACACTGTCGGCAGCGCAATCAAATCGCCATTGGAGGCCACATCCTTTGGATCGGGATAACTTATGATTTCTTTGCCATCTTGGCTCATAATAATAGCCACAAACTTGTCGTAGTTTTTAATTGTTTTATAAACAATGGCTTTGGCGCCAGGGGTATTGTTTGGCACAAACACCGTATTTTCCATTTCTTTGTCTTTCGCTTTCTTTTTGCTTTTGCAAGCAACACTAAAGACAAGCAAACTTATTAAAAACCAATATTTCATTTTATTTGAACACCAATTTTTTAACAACTAGGCCCTTGTCTGTTTCTATATTCAAGAAATAAATACCCGCGCCCAGATTGTTTTGTTCTATCAGCAGCAAGTTTTCTTTGTCTAGATTTTTGTAGGTTTCAATAATCCTGCCTTGAACATCCATAACGGTAATGGAATTAACCTTAATAGCATCAAACTGAACGGTAACAAAGTCTTTGGCTGGGTTTGGATATAGTTTTATTAGGTTTTGAAACGCCAGATCGGACACAGATTGGGTAAAATCTATATTTATGTCTAACAAATAGGTACCAATACCGCCAGTGAAATAGGGCGACACTTTAAAAATAACATTGCTGCCCCCTTTTGAAATCAAAGTTTCGCCTATTCGGGTGTCGAACACATCTGAAAACGAAGCGCCATTGTCTAAAGAATAAGAAAACACAGCATCTAGGGTGTATGTTTTTCCATCGTCAGAAACTAAAGCATCGTTAAGTTTGGCAGAGAAAGCATAATTTGTACCTACGGGAAAGTTAATTTTATAAAAATCGTAGTCGGTGCCAATATGACAATTAGAACCTGTTGTTTTTACTGTCGCTTTGTTGTTAACATAGCTAACCGGTAAGGTATAGGCCGTGGAAACAGTGTTGTTATTTTCATAAATATCTGGATTTAGGCTAGGCGCAACCACCAGAATGCTTACAGGGTTAGCAAAATTGCCGGTTCCTACATAATCCCATATTCCACCTGAGGGTTTAGAGTAAACAAACAACAGATAATTGCCTGGCTCATCTGCCAAGCCACTGCTAATTGTGTATTGCAAGCCATTTGTGAAATGATAGCCTGCTTGAAGAGAAAGTCCTGTTTTAATACCTAACTCTCCCAAGTGTTTTCCATCTGAACTGTGCAAATCGACAGACACATCGCCATTAAAATCCCGATTATCAAAGTTTGCTATGTCAAAAGAAATCACAAAACTATTGTTTTGCACAATGGGAGAAGGCGTTGTTGAAATGGCTGCATATAGTTTTAGGGGATTTATATTCAATCCTTTTACATCAAAAGATTGAAAGTTGGAATAACCACCATTGTTTGAAAAAGCTTTCCAATCTGTTGTATTCTTTATTCTGTAATACATTCCCATTTTATAGGTTCCCGGAACCAAATTGCTCAATGCTTGTGTGCTAAATGTGTAGGTATTAAAAAAATTAAATTCTAGCAAACTAATTGCTTTGGTTTCAACAAAAGAAACAAACTGATTGCTTGAATTAAAGATAGCAGCTGCAAAATCGCCTTGAAAATTTTGCTGACTTGTTGTACCAAAATTAGCCAAACTAACGTTCACAGAGAAATTGGTGTTATAATTTACAGGCGATTGATTCAATATGATTTCTGAATATAAACGCATATCCATAGTAGAAGCGCTCGTTCCACCTTCCTTTGGCTCAACACCAATAATGGCTTGGTGTCCGCTATTAAAACCTCCGCTGCCTCCGCCCGCACCTAAAGAACCGGGATTAAGGGCATTAATACTGAAATAACCATCGGAATTACCACCCCATCCCCAGTTGAAATGGAAAAAATTATTGTTGTCGTAGCCATCGGCAACAAAACAATGGCCACCACCCGAGCCAAAACCGGCATAAATAATAGGACGAGAAGCGTCTAATTCTGCTTTCAGCAAATTTATCCAATTGGTGGCATTGTAGCTTGCTCTCTCCACCCCTTTTAAAGTGGTTTTATAGCCGAAGTAAGTTTTGAGCGCATATTCAGCACAATTGGTTACAGGGCTTTTGCTGCTAATAACATAAGCACCGCTGCCTCCCGTGGAAGCAATTCCATAGTTCATATCTACACTTACCCCAACTTGATAGGTTAACAGAGCGACAGATTGAAAGTTGCCGCTGTTCACCGTGTTGGGCATGTTAGACCAATTGTAAGTTGTTGCGGCAAAGTTTGCAGAAAGCGTGCCATAGTTGCTATGATTGTAAGAATAATTGCCCGTTCCTTTTGCAGGATAGTTCCAATATTTCATTACTTGAGTTACGGCCGTGGCAACGCATCCGCTAACAGTTAGTTGCCTTGCTCCATTGTCATAAGGACACAAAGCATTATAATTTGGTGATTGGTTCCATTTTGTGGTCAACAAGGGCGAAACGCTGCCCCTTTTAGGATTGGTGTTTCCAATTTTCTCAGCACCAATAAGCAAGCCATTTTCTAAGTTTTTCCATTCATTATTGATGGCCATAGTGCTTTCAAGTCCATTTTTTATGCCTGCTCTAATTTCTTCTTTATAACCCTCTAACCATTTTTGTACATGCTGTGCCATGTTGTCGGCCGTGAACCCATTCTCTAAAGAATAAGCAATAATAGGTGTAAAAACATCATCGGCACTCAAGATAACAAAGCCTTTGTTTTGATAATTAAACACATAAAAATAGTTTTCGGGAGTGCTGCTGTTGCTGTTGCTGTAAGCATTGCTCTGCGATTGGTAAGCTAAATAGCAATTGGCTTTGGACACCGAAGGAAAGTAGTTTTTAAAAAATCCCGTTGCCAAAGCTTGCGCTTTTTCTTGGCTTACAGATTTAGAAAATAGATTGAAACAAGCAATTAATGCTAAAACAAATAGTAGATTTTTTTTCATAACAATATCATTTAATTGTTACAAAAGTAATAAAATTTAATTAAACCCGCAAATCTTGTCAATTCTACTTTGATGTCTGCCACCTTCAAATTCGGCATTCAAATAGGCTTCTACAATTTGTATAGCTGTTTCTTGGCTCACGAAACGAGCAGGCAAACACAGGATATTGGCATTGTTATGTTGTTTTGCTAAAGCCCCCAAATTGGGCAACCAACACAAAGCTGCTCTAATGCCTTCGTGCTTATTGGCTGTTAAACAAACGCCATTTCCACTGCCACAAATTAAAATGCCTGTGCCATTTTCTTCTTTTTCAACAGCTGTTGCCAAAGGGTGCACAGTGTCCGGATAATCCATAGAATCTTTAGAAAATGTGCCATAATCTTGTGTTTTATAACCATTTGTTTCTAGCCACTTAATCAATTCTTGTTTCAAATCGAAACCGGCATGGTCGCAACCAATATGTATTGTTTTCATTTTTTTATGGGGTTGATAAAAGTCGGTTTTTCTCCACTCTTTTGGTAATTAATATGCCCAATTCAAAAAGCGAATAAAGCGGAATGGTTAAAATTATTTGGCTAACAACATCGGGAGGCGTTACAAGAGCAGCCACTATTAAGATAATAACAAAAGCATATTTCCTGTATTTGTTTAGAAAGGCACTAGATATTAACCCAATGCGAGCCAAGAAATACATTAATATTGGCAATTCAAAAATTAAACCCGTGCCTATTACCAATAGACTCATAAAACCAACTATATTTTGAATACTTATTTTATTTTCGATGGTAGAGCTCAAAGAATAATTAAAGAAAAAGTTTACAGAAATAGGACACAGAACAAAATAGCCGAACATAATACCCAAGGCAAACAAAATAGTGGTGTAAAAAACAAACCCACGGGTATTTTTTCTTTCTTTTTCAGATAGGGCAGGCTTAAGGAACAACCATACTTGCCAAAGTATAAAAGGCATACTTGCAATTATTCCGACAATAAAGGACAATTTAAAGGATAGCATAAACTGCCCTGCCATTTCCGTGTTCAAAAGGCTGTATTTTAAATCTTTAAAACAATATTTGTCCGTATGGAAATATTTTGTTGCAAAATTACACACCCATTGATAGGTAAAAAACTTATTGCTTAAAGGGCCAATGATAATTGTATGGAATATAAAATCCATGTAAATAAACGCAATCGCAGAAAAGATAACCAGCGCATAAGCGCTTCGCATCAAATACTTTCTTAGTTCGTCAATATGGTCGAAGAAGGACATTTCCTTGTCCTCGCTTTTATCTGTATGTTGTTGGTCTAGTGACAAAATATTACATTAACATACCGCCACATACACTGATGGTTTGGCCTGTAATATATGCGCTCATATCGCTGGCTAAAAATAAACAAACATTGGCCACATCCTCTGTGCTACCGCCCCTTTTCAAAGGAATGGTGTCAATCCATTGTTTTTTAATTTCTTCGTTTAGGGTTGCGGTCATTTCGGTTTCAATAAAACCTGGGGCAATGGCATTGCAACGCACATTTCGGCTGCCCAATTCCTTCGCCATCGATTTTGTAAACCCAATCATACCCGCTTTGCTTGCGCTGTAGTTAGACTGGCCTGCATTGCCGTTCACACCCACAACAGAGGTCATGTTTATGATGCTTCCCGCTCTGTTTTTAAGAAATGTTTTTAAACAAGCCTTGGTCAGATTGAAAGCAGATTTCAGGTTGGTGTTAATTACATCGTCCCATTGCTCCTCTGTCATTCGCATTAATAAATTATCTTTCGTAATGCCAGCATTGTTAATCAAAATATCAATCGTTCCGAAGTCGGCAATGATTAAATCCACCAATTCGTGTGCAGCATTAAAGTTAGACGCATCGCTTTGATAGCCTTTGGCTTTAACACCATATTTATCGGTTAATTCTTGCTCAAAAGCGCGTGCTTTCTCTACCGAACTCGCAAATGTAAAGGCGATATTGGCACCATTTTTTGCAAATGTTTCTGCTATTCCTTTACCTATTCCTCGGCTTGCGCCAGTTATTAAAGCTGTTTTTCCGTTTAACATATTTTAGGGGTTACTTTTCTAGGCAAAAATAACACTTCTTATTAAAATTTTATGTTATTTATTTAGAGAAATAATGGGCTTGGTTTCCTTGTTTGAAATGAGGTGGGTTTTTTATTTAGGAATACCTAAAGTGGCAAGTTTTATCACTCGCAAGATGCAAGCGAAAGCGAGTGATGTTTCAAATTTTTCAACAGTCGAATAATACATTAGAATTGCATACGGACTCTCTTTCTTATTTTTATAAAACACATAATAATGACACTACTTATATTTCAGAATATTCAAAGGTATTTGATAAAAACTTAATTTATATTCTAGCAATATCTAATTCTAAAAAAATCGCAGATTCTCTTTTTAATCGGTCGGAACTTTCAAATAGATTTAATCAAAATTGAAAAATGAAAATATCAAGTAATAATTATATTTCAAAAATATTTATTGGTTTAGTGTTATTTGTTTTTCTAACAGGATGCCCATCTGTAAAGCCTTCAGGTGTAAAATCTGGCAAGAATTTGTTTGAGACATTTTATTTAGGGGAAGGAGGTACTCAGTATTTTATAAAACCAATGATTTTTTATAACACCCTAAATAGAGAAGAAATACATTTAGATTTTACATTTAGATATAAAAATATTGTAAAGGATTCTGTAATTGTAAATTTATCTTTGCATAGTTCCATTTTATTCAAAAGTATTAATAGTTTACGCTTTGCAAATACAACACATAAAATATTAAGGAAAGACATTAGATTGTTATTCAATGAAAAAAGAAACAAACAATTTAATTCCAGATTTTATACAAAAATTTCATTAATAGAATTTAATAAACTGTTTGATAATGAAGATTGGACAATAATTGTTTATACGAATAAAACCAGTAACACTTATATCTCAGAGAAAAAAGTGATAAAAAAACTACAAGAAAAGATATTTATTATTTTACAATAAATGGAAATTCTTTTTTTCTTATAAATTAATTTTGCTGATGATGATAAAACCAAAGCAGGGGATAATTTGCAATAAATTGCCAAAATTTAGTGTTACTAAAACAATTCTTAGTTAATGAAATTTTAGTTTTTCGATTCAAGTTTTTAGCACATGTTTCTCTTAACAAACAAAGACAGAATTTACCCCATCAACAGAAAATATTTTAAGCCATAAAGATTGCTGTTTTCCGATAAAAGAGCGCTGATTGCCTTTTACAGAACAAGGTATCCCATCAACAGAAAAGGTTTACTCCCCAAAATTCCAGCTTCCGACTTTATTGTATCGAGTTCATCCTCCAAATGACCCACATTTGCAAAAAAATAAACTTAACTAATTTCATTATATTTGCAGGGTGATTTCATTTAACACCTATAAGCTGCCCAATGGTTTAACGCTTATTCATAATGAGGATAAAAACACAACGCTTTGCGTTTGCAATATTCTATATAATGTGGGAGCAAGAGACGAAAACCCTGAACAAACGGGTTTTGCGCATTTGTTTGAACATTTGATGTTTGGCGGCTCGGTAAATATCCCTTCCTTCGACACACCCTTGCAAATGGCGAGTGGCGAAAACAATGCTTTTACTAGCAATGACATTACAAATTATTACATCACCCTGCCGGCAGAAAACATTGAAACAGCGCTGTGGTTGGAGAGCGACAGAATGTTGCGTTTAGATTTTAATGAAAAGGCTTTGAAGGTTCAAAAAGGTGTGGTAATCGAAGAGTTTAAACAACGGTATTTGAACCAACCCTATGGCGATGCATGGCTAAAATTAAGACCTCTTGCTTACGAAAAACACCCTTACCAATGGGCCACTATTGGCAAGGAAATTAGCCATATTGAGAATGCTAAACTTCAGGACGTTGAAGCTTTTTTCGATAAATTTTACAACCCATCTAACGCTATTATCAGTTTGGCCGGATATATTGACTTTGAGGCGGCTAAAACGCTTGTTATAAAATGGTTTGGTGATATTCCTGCTGGGCCGGTTAACAGCAATAAATACACGCTTGAAACGCCAAAATTTATAAGAAAAGAACTAACGATAGAAGCTGATGTTCCACAAAGAGCAATATTTATGGCCTTTGACACAGTGGCAAGAAACCATACAGATTATTATGCATTGGATGTTTTAACGGATATGCTCTCTGGCACAGAATCTTCTCGTTTCACTGAGGTTTTGGTAAAACAAAAAGGCGTATTTTCTCATGTCTCTGCTTATATTTCTGGAGATATTGACCCTGGTCTATTGGTTGTGGAAGGCAAGCTAAACGAAAACATAGAATTTGATGAAGCGGAACAATCGGTTTTAGAAATATTTTTTCAAATAATGAAGGAAGGATTGCAAAGTAACGAGTTAGAAAAAGTAAAAAATAAAGCTATAACAGGCAACTTGTTTAGCAAAACATCTGTCTTAAACAAAGCAATGGGACTTTGCTATTCACATTTGTTAGGCGACACCAATAAAATAAACACTGAAATAGACGAAATACAAAAAATAACCGAAGCTGATGTATTGCGGGTATGTAAAACCTATTTATCCACTAAAAACTATACTGTACTTAAATACCAACCAAAGAAATGAACAGAAAAGTTGCTCCCGATATAAAAACAATTCAACAGCTTAGCACTAAATTTCCTGAATCGAATGGAAATGTCTATCATATTAAGCAAAACGAAGGGGTTTTTAAGTTAGAAATCATTTTCCCTAATGCTGGATTTGCAACCTATCATAATAAATTTGATGCCATTTATGGCTTAGATTTAATATTGAGCGGAACAGCGACTAAAACCGCACATAAAATATCTGAAGAAATTGACACCTTGGGCGGATTTGTTTTTAAAACCTGCGACTACTACAATGCATGTATAAGTATTTATGGCGCAAACCATCAGTTTTCTTCTATTGTTAAGCTTGTTAAAGAGGCAATAGACGGTTGTATTTACAACGAAAAGGAACTAGAAATATACAAAAACAAAAAACTAAGCGAAAGAGCTATCAATTTAGAAAAACCTAGTTTTTTGGCGAGTAGGGGTATCAATCATTTGATTTTAGGAACAACGCACCCTTTCAGTTTGTCATCTACGGAAGACTTAATTAAAAGCATTAGTTCAATAGATCTAAAGAATTATCATTCAAATAGTTTAGATAACTATTCATTTATATTTGCAGGGCCAGAAAATTTCGACATTATTAGTGAATTAAACCACTTAGGTTTTAAAACCGAAACTACTGAGATTGCTCAATTTAAAGAGACAATCGTTGAAAAAACAGCGGATGAAGAGCACATAAAAAAAGACAATGCCACACAAAATGCGATTAGATTTGGCAAAATCTTGCCTAACAGATCACACAAAGATTACTTTAAACTGCAATTGAGTAACCTAATTCTAGGAGGTTATTTTGGCTCAAGATTAATGAAAAACATTAGAGAAGAGAAGGGCTTGACTTACGGGATCTTCTCTAGCATCACACCCTTTCGGGATTTTAGTATCTTAAAAATAAGTTGTGAATGCAATTCCACATTGAGTGAAACCGTTTATCAAGAAATTATAAACGAAATCAATCTAATGAAAACACAATTGGTTGGTGAAGAAGAATTAAAGACCGCCAAAAACTATCTTTTAGGTGCATTGATGAGAAACTTCGATGGCCCTTTTAATGTTTCCGAAAGACTAAAAACCCATTTAGATTTAATGGGCGACTCTGATTATTACGACAGGTATGTTGCAGCCGTCAATGCCATTACATCAGAGGAAATAATTGAAATAATGAACAATTTTTTCGACTTTAATTCGTTAAAATACTGTATATCAGGTGATATTTAAAAAACATATCGTTTTTGTATTATTTTTATTAATAACCATTTCGGCTTTTTCTGTTGAAAACAGGCCGAAAATGAGGCGAGTTTGTCTAAACAGAGCAGACTCAACTGTAAATTTATTATGGTTTAGACCCACAGACAATTGCGGCAGTTTTACAAGCTTTAGCGTTTATGGACGAGATGATATTTTAGGCTTATATAACTTTATGGGCAAATGGAACGACTTTGCGTTAGACAATGTGCAACTAAAACTAAAAAACCTTCGTTCGTGGGAGTTTTATTTGGTTTATAACACCAATTGTGCTGGAACAGACAGCATTTACAGCGATACTTTAATTATCGATATTACGGCCCCCGAAAATTCTCTAATAGACTCTGTGTCAGTTAATTTAGCTACACAGAAAACCCAAATTGGTTGGAAAACCAACAACAGCAAAGACAATAAAGGTTATTATATTTATAATGTAACTGGTGTAAACACAATTATACATACAACAGCACAAATAAATTATTTAGACATAGGTTCAAGAGATCCTGCATCACAGCCAATTTCATATAGTATTGCCGCTTTCGACAGTTGTAATATTGCTTCGTTAATCAGCCAGGCACACACAACCATGCACTTAACCAACACATATAATGAATGCAACAAAACAATCAGTTTAAGCTGGACTAATTATTTAGGATGGGCGGTAGAGAGCTATCAAATTTATAGAAAAATTAACGCAAACAACTATCAGCTGGTTGGCACTGTTGTTCCGCAAATCAGTCAGTTTACTTATAACTTTACAACCTTTGGCGATAATTATTGCTTCTTTATCAGAGCAAAAAAGGCAGGAGAAAACACAACATCAAGTTCTAATGAAAGTTGCAGAACAAGCAGTAACATTATTGCAAGCGCAAATTCTTATGTTGCAAAAGCAACTGTAAACAACAAAAACATTGAGTTGACTTTAATTACAGAAACTGGCACTTCCCTTCAAGCCATTGATGTTTACAAATCAGAAAACAATGGGGCATACTTTTTACTTGAGAACATTCCAACAACGGGTGGAGTTATCAATAGAATTGACACGGATGTAAAAACAGACAGATTTTCATATAGTTACTATTTCACAACGACAGGGCCATGCAACTTTATTTTTGATACTAGCCAAGTATCAACAACAATACTTTTAAAGGTTCTTATGATAAGCCCAGGCAATCAAGATTTAAAATGGAGTTTGTATGACGACTTTATTAAAAACACGCAAAATCAACAAATTCTACTAGGAAACAGCCCTAATTTCAACAATAGTTCCCCGTGGAACACACTGACAACAGTTAACAATAGAGAAACAAACCACCAAGACTTTAGCGTATTTGGTCTAAATGAAAACTACATTTGTTATTGTGTAAGGGCAATAGAAAACAGTCCTACTCCACCATATATAAGACAAGACACAAGCTACAGTAACATATCTTGTATAACAGCCGAGCCAATAGTATATTTCCCAAACGCTATACAAATAAATGGATTTAACACTACATTTATTCCAAAAGGGCAGTTTATAGACACAAGCAAATCAGAACTTTGGATATTTAACCGTTGGGGAGAACAGGTTAAAAAAATTTCCAATATATCTGAAGGTTGGGATGGAAAAGACACAAAAGACGAGTTGGTGGTATCAGACATATATGTTTATAAATGCAGGGTAGTTGCGCTTAACGGCACAATACTACTTTTCACAGGAACAATAACAGTATTAAAATAATGATAAGTATAGGTGGTAAAAAAACACTATTAAAAGGCAAAATCAATGCAATTAAGGTGCTTTACAAACAAATAAGCATTGATTATAAGAAACAATTAGGGGATATAGCGATAGTGCTTGTGGATGACAACGAACTGCTTGAAATGAACAAAACCTATTTGCAACACGAATATTACACAGACATAATAACACACGATTATTCTGAAGAAAATTTTGTTTCAGGCGACCTCTATATAAGTTTTGAAACTGTGAAAGACAATGCAAAAACATTTAACACAATGTTCCACGAGGAACTTCTAAGGATAATAATTCACGGATTTTTACACTTAGTTGGCGAAAACGATAAAACAAAAAAAGACAAAGACATAATGACAAGTCAGGAGAATAAATACATAGAACATTACAAAATAATAAAAAGTTCCACGGGGAACAAATAAGATGGAAAACATTTATGATATAATAATAGTCGGTGCTGGGCATGCAGGATGCGAAGCGGCACATGCGGCAGCAACAATGGGCAGCAAAGTGCTGTTAATTACAATGAACATGGAAACAATCGCCAAAATGAGCTGCAATCCTGCAATGGGAGGTGTGGCTAAAGGCCAAATTGTTAGAGAAATAGATGCACTTGGAGGCATGAGCGGCATTGTAACAGACAAAACCATGATACAATTTAGAATGCTAAACCGATCGAAAGGGGCTGCTATGTGGAGTCCAAGAGCACAATCAGATAGAATGCGTTTTTCGGAAGAATGGCGTTTAATATTAGAAGCAAACAAAAATGTTGACTTTGTGCAAGACAATGTAATTGACATAATAACAGAAAATAATACAATAAAAGGTGTAACAACATCTCTAGGTTACAATTTTAATGGAAAAGCGGTTGTATTAACAAGTGGCACTTTTCTAAACGGATTGATACATATCGGAGAAAAGAAGTTTGGAGGCGGTAGAATGGCAGAAACAAATAGTGTTGGAATAACAGCAGCATTGGTTAAGTTGGGCTTTGAATACGGTAGAATGAAGACTGGCACACCTCCAAGAGTAGATGGAAGAAGTCTTAATTACACAAAAATGGAGCAACAAGATGGAGACATAAATCCTCAAAAATTTTCATATCTCAAAACCACATCGTCATTAAAACACCAACTGCCTTGCTATATAACCTACACCAATGAAAATGTACACGAAACTTTAAGAGAAGGATTTGAAAAATCGCCCATGTTTAATGGCAGAATACAAGGCATTGGACCAAGGTATTGCCCTTCCATAGAAGATAAAATCAATCGTTTTGCTGAAAGAGATAGACACCAAATATTTGTTGAGCCCGAAGGTTGGCAAACAATTGAAATGTATATTAATGGATTCTCTACATCATTACCGGAAGATGTTCAATTAAAAGCCATACGATTGATACCTGGATTTGAAATGGCTAAAATATTCAGACCTGGCTATGCCATTGAATATGATTTTTTTCAACCAACTCAATTAAAGTCAACTTTAGAAACCAAACTTATTGATGGACTCTATTTCGCTGGTCAAATAAACGGTACAACAGGATATGAGGAAGCTGCTTGTCAAGGTTTAATGGCAGGTATTAATGCCCACTTAAAAATAAATGATTTAGATCCGTTGGTTTTGAGCCGTTCAGAAGCATATATTGGTGTTCTAATAGACGATCTGATTAACAAAGGGACGGAAGAGCCTTACAGAATGTTTACTTCAAGAGCTGAATTCAGAATTTTACTTAGACAAGATAATGCAGATGATAGATTGACAGAGATTGGCTATAAAATTGGACTGGCCGAAGAAATTAGATTGAAAAATCTACATGCTAAAAAAGAAATCATAACTGAAACATTAAATTTTATCAAAACCAAATCTATAGCAGAAAATGAGGTAAATGATTTGTTAGTAGAAAAGGAGACTAATACTATTACCCAAAAAACTAAACTTGATAAGCTTATTTTAAGACCACAACTTTCTATATTTGACTTTCTTAAAATTGCCCCTGAATTAATTACGATAGATGAAGAAATTTTAGAACAGATAGACATTTTGATTAAATATGAGCACTATATTTTAAAAGAAAATTTAATGGCTGAGAAACTAGTTAAATTGGAAGACTATCAATTAAATATAGACTTTGATTATTTAAGTATAAAATCGTTGAGCCTGGAGGCAAGGGAAAAGTTGAATAAAATTAAACCACAAAGCATTGGTCAAGCATCAAGGATAAGCGGTGTTTCTCCATCAGATGTTTCAGTTCTGTTAATCCATTTGGGTAGATAAATATATGAAGAAATTTATTATACTTTTCGCTGCAATATTAATACATAGTTGCGCTAGTATTGGCAACCTATCTGGTGGAAAAAAAGATGAATTGTCGCCCAATATTGTTAAAACAAATTTACATAGAAATAATTTTAATGAGAAAAGAATCATTTTAAAATTTGATGAATACATTCAATTAAATGAACCTTCAAAAAATATAAATATATACCCTAAACATACAACGATTAAATCAGAAGTTATTGGTAAAAGTTTAGTTATCACTTTAGACAGTGGTCTCCAAAACAATACAACTTATGAATTAAATATAAATAAAGGAATAAAAGACAACAATGAAGGAATTTTATTTAATTTTAATTATTTGTTTTCTACAGGTAAAGACATTGACAGCGGTAAAATAAAGTTTAGCTACAAGAATTTAGCAGAATATAAGAATATTCATATAAACTTATATAGCACACAGCCAGATAGTTTTAACTTTAATAAAATAGAATATCAGCTTAAATTAACAAATGATGGTGAGAACACCATTCAAGGTCTTAAAACCAATGAATTATATAACTATTACATTTTTGCAGAAGATGAAAAGCAACATAAAATATTATTAAATTCTATTTATAATTTTGACACTATATCTGAAGGACAAGAAATTATAGTTCCACATCAATTAATTATCGATACAACAACTAAAACTAATTTAGATAGTAATTATATCATATACAAAAAAAGTGATTTTAATCCTCTAATATTTAAAGATAAAAGACAATTATTATACACTGATAAAGATTCAACAATTTTTTTAAATGAAAATTTTAGTTCAAACGATATAAAAAAATTAGTAAAAAAATATTTAGAACAGAATATAGCGGTTTATAAAGAGAAAATAGGATTTAACTATACTATAAATAATAATTTTAACAAAATTGTTTTAAATGGCTTTAAAACGAATTTAAAGACGCAATTATATACCACCTATTTCAGTGAAAATAAAAAAGATACTATAAATATTACTTTTTTAGATAGCTTAAATTTTAATATCATCCTTTCACCTAATAATTATAAAAAAATTAACAGTGAAATATTAATCAAAAACGAAGAATTTAAGAATTTATTCGTACTTATTTACAGTAAAAATAAACTAATAATAAGCAAGGTAATAAAAGAAAAGGAAATAAATATTATTTTAGATGACGGTGAATATTTATTAGAAATATATGATTTAAGTAACTTTCATAAAAATCTATTAATCAATCCATTACAATACAAAAAAATAGTCATAAAACCTAATTGGATTGAAGAAATTATTATAAAAAAATAACGATTTTATACACAAAGTTAACAACAGTGTATGGTAAAATTAATGTAAAAGAATGGTACTCTATAAATGTGATATATTGTGTCTAATAACTTTCTTAAATGGGGGATAAATATTTTGCTTGTTAACATTTTCACCTAAAATTAATAATAAAGTAACAGCAAATTCACATGGGTGTTAATATGTTTAAAACTACATTAAAACTACATTAAAACTCATATAAACATAAGTAAAATAAGGTTGATAACTAATGGGTAAAAATAAAATAGAATATAAAAAAATTAATTTTATTAAAGATATCAAGATATAAACACCCTATTAATATTAGTATATATTTTTATTTAAAGATTTATTATTATTGCTTTGTGATTAAAGTGGATTGAGAGAGTTATTAATTTTAATTACTTTTGCAATCATGTTAAATGAGATTAACCATTTGAAAGAAACAATTAAAAATTCCGTTGCCGAGAAAGTTGGCGATGTGGAATTGTTCCGAAATAATTTTTTAGCAAAAAAAAGTGTTATTGGGGAATTGTTTGAAAAGTTTAAAACTATCCAAGGTGATGAAAAAAGAGAAATTGGAAAAGAATTAAATATTTTAAGGCAAACAGCAGAGGAAAAATATGAGGAATTTAAAGAAAAATATGCTTCAAATAAAAGTGAAGTCAATACTTATGATAAATCATTACCTACAAACGCTTATGAAATGGGAAGTTTGCACCCCATTACAGTGGTAAAGAATGAAATAATAGAAATTTTTGAAAAAATAGGTTTTTCAATAGCAAATGGGCCAGAAATTGAAGATGATTGGCATAATTTTACGTCTTTAAATTTTCCTGAAAATCACCCAGCGAGGGATATGCAAGATACTTTTTTTGTGAATAAAGAACCATTTGGTAATTTTGCATTAAGAACGCATACAAGCAGTGTTCAAATAAGATTAATGGAGAGCGAAAAGCCGCCAATTCGAGCTTTAATGCCAGGCAGAGTTTATAGAAATGAAGCTGTTTCTTCAAGATCAAATTGTTTTTTTCATCAAATTGAAGGACTTTATATTAATGAATCGGTAAGTTTTGCTGACTTAAAACAAACACTATATTATTTTGTATCACAATTTTTTGGAGAAAGAGAAATCAGATTCCGACCTTCCTATTTTCCTTTTACCGAACCGAGTGCAGAAATGGATATTTTTTTAGGCACGGAAACAGAACAAGATTACAGATTAACAAAAGGCACAGGATGGTTAGAAATTTTGGGTTGCGGTATGGTAGATCCAAATGTTTTGATTAATTGCAATATAGACCCTGAAAAGTACTCAGGTTTTGCTTTTGGAATGGGAGTAGATAGAATAGCTATGTTAAAATATGGGATTAAAGATATTAGACAAATGTTTGAAAATGATTTAAGATTTTTAAAACAATTTTAATTACACCATGGAGCAAGACGCACTTTTAAAACAAATATTAAATTTATTGCAACTAGATTTGAATTTATTTAAAGATTCTATCAAAGAAGTTAGTGAAGATATTATTAATGAAAAATTTAGTGAATTTCCTATTTTTATAGCCCATCAGGCTGAGGTAAAATTGGGTGAAATGATTTTAGATAAAGAAGAGTTAGGCACATCGTTTAGTATTCAAGCTAGCACAATGGAAGAATTTGTAGAAAAAAAGATTATTTTGCCCAAAAATGTTGAAAAATTTAAGGTTACTTATAAAAATCCAAAAACACATTGTTGCATTTTTTTGATTACGCAATTGGGCGCTCAGTTTGTTTTTGTGCCTTATGAAATTGGGGAAAAAGAAGAAGATAAAAAAGAAAATGAATCCTAAAGTAGCGATTGTTATTTTAAACTATAACACAAAAGATTTTTTAAAAGATTTTCTCCCAAGCGTTTGCGATACAAACTATGAAAACAAAGAAATAGTTGTTATAGACAATCACTCAAAAGATGATTCTGTTGCGTTTTTAAAAAGCAATTTTAAAAATATTAAAGTAATAGAATTACAGGAAAATTATGGTTTTACGGGAGGGTATAACCACGGATTGAAATTAGTTGAAGCAGATTATTTCGTTTTATTAAACAGTGATGTAAAAGTTGATAAAGACTGGTTGCAACCAATGGTTAATTTAGCAATATCTGATAAAAAAATTGGCGCAATACAGCCCAAAATATTAGATTATAATTACCCAGCAAAATTTGAATATGCGGGTGCTTGTGGTGGTTTTATTGATAAATTTGGTTTTCCATATTGTAGAGGAAGAATTTTTGAAACAATTGAAGAAGACCAAGGGCAATATGACGATATTAAACAAATATTTTGGGCAACGGGAGCTGCCATGTTTATAAAGGCTGAATTATATCATGAATTAGGAGGACTAGATGAAGATTTTTTCGCACACATGGAGGAAATAGATTTATGCTGGAGATTGCAAAACAAAGGCTATAAAATTATGGTTTGTCCAGAGAGTAAAGTATATCATGTTGGCGGGGGAACTTTAAAAAAGACAAATCCACAAAAAACATATTTTAATTTTAGAAATGGATTGATTTTATTGATAAAAAACCTACCTAAAAACAAACTATTGCCCATTATTATTGCAAGATTAATATTAGACCATGTGGCGGCTTATAGATGGTTGTTTCAAGGAAAATCAGCTGACTTTTTTGCTGTTGCAAAGGCACATAGACATTTCGTTTTTAGGCTTAAATATTGGTATAAAAAGCGAAATACAAGCAAAAAAAATGTATATAATTCTGAATTAGTATTGCACAAAAGCATTGCTATGGAATATTACCTGAGAAAAAAGAAAAAAAATTTTTTTCTCTCATAAATACTTTTATATTTGTGCCTTAATCAATTATAATATATTATGAAAAAAATTTTTCTATCATTAACAATTATCTCTGCCTTGTTAATTTCAAGCTGCGGACAAAAACTAACAGTAACTAAAAAGTATCACTCTTTTGGCTGGAACATTGCATTTGAAAGCGATGGGAAAAACGACAAAAAGGCTGAAAATGAAGT